>NZ_CDRSSE010000073.1:0-9018 GCF_977051555.1 Segatella sp. | reverse complement strand
AAGTTGTGCGCCCTTACGTTCGGGCTACGCCCTCTCTACAGGGCGCACAACTCTATCTGCTTGCAAAGGTAATCATTTTCCATCAGTTTTCCACCTTTCTGTGTCTACTTTTTGAGGGGCAGCAACTTGAAACTGAATATTAATCGTTTCCATCTTATTCCTTTCTTTTAAATTAACGTCACAAAATTAACGAAAAGAATTGGAAATGCCAAAGAAAAGAGCGACTTTCTTTAGTTTAAGATATGAAAAACATTCAACAACAGTTTTTGAATGTAGCAAACTACATGATGCAAATTAAATATATAATCTGCAAGATGCATCATTTTTTCCTTTTCAACCCAGCCTAATAAAACAAGGGAGCGAACTGCATCGCAACGCAATCCGCTCCCTTGTTTATGCTGATAGTTGAAATTAATCTACCTTTTCTATAATCTTCATTCCCTCTTCCACTGCCTGCATGTTCAGCGGAATCAAACCATGATGGCGCTCTGGCAATGACTTGTAGAGTGCCTTGTTCAAACCATCGGTGCTCACAACAGGACAAACCTTCAGCAGACCGCCCAAAACAATCATATTGAACACCTTGGAGTTTTTCATCTCGGCAGCCTTGTCCATCGCATCGATACGATAAATGGTGATGTCCTTGCGCTGAGGAGGATTCATCACACCATAGCCGTCATAAATCAGGATGCCGCCGGGCTTAATCTTCGGCTCAAACTTGTCGAGCGATGGCTGGTTGAGCACGATGGCTACATCATAATGGCTCAGGATAGGCGAAGAGATGCGACTGTCGCTCACAATGACCGTTACATTGGCTGTACCGCCACGCTGCTCTGGTCCGTAAGCAGGCATCCAGGTTACCTCCTTATCCTCCATCAGTCCTGAATAAGCCAGAATCTTTCCCATCGAGAGAACGCCCTGACCGCCAAAACCGGATATAATGATTTCTGTCTTCATTGTTCTATTATTATATTAGAAGAGCAAATCGTTCTTCCTTCGTTATTCACTCTTCGTTCTTCACTTACATTCCCGTTGTATCCTTCAGGTCACCCTTAGGATACTGCTTAAACATGTTATCTTCCATCCACTTGTTAGCCTCAACAGGTGAGAGTTTCCAACCGCTGTTGCAGGTAGAAACAATCTCTACCAGGCTGGAGCCCTTGCCCTGCATGCTTGCCTCGAACGCCTTGCGGATAGCCTTCTTTGCCTTCTTGATGCTTGCCACGGTCTCCACACTTTGACGGGTTACATAACAAGTACCCTGCAGATGACTTGCCAACTCGGTAATATTGAGTGGATAACCATGAAGATCAGCCTCTCTACCATAAGGACAGGTAGCAGTCTTCTGACCCAACAGGGTGGTTGGCGCCATCTGTCCACCGGTCATACCATAGATGGCATTGTTGATGAAGATGATGGCGATATGCTCACCACGGTTCAGGGCGTGAATAGTCTCGCAAGTACCGATGCACGCCAGGTCGCCATCGCCCTGATAAGTAAAGACGAGGCGGTCAGGCCACAAGCGCTTGATACCTGTAGCTACAGCAGGTGCACGGCCATGAGCAGCCTCCTGCCAGTCAATATCCAAATAGCGATAAGCAAAGACAGCGCAGCCCACCGGACATACGCCTACCGTCTTATCCTCCATGCCCATCTCCTCTATAACCTCGGCAACGAGCTTATGAACTACGCCATGCGAACACCCCGGGCAATAATGCATCGGGGTATCGTTCATCAGTGTAGGCTTCTTATATACCAGATTCTCTGGTGAAATTATATCATTCATTTTATTAACTTCTTTAATGCTTCAACGATTTCCTCCGGCTCCGGTACGATACCGCCCAGACGACCAAAGTGCTCCACAGGAGTCTGACCATTCACAGCCAGTCGCACATCCTGAACCATCTGACCGGCATTGATTTCTACAACCAGAATGCCCTTCTTGGTCTTGGCGAGTTCATGAATCTCCTTTTCAGGGAAAGGCCAGAGGGTGATAGGACGGAACAATCCTACCTTGATGCCCTGCTCACGCGCACTCTCGATGCTCTTCTCGGCAATACGTGCCGCACTACCGAAGGCTACGATAACATAGTCGGCATCATCCATCTGCTCGGTTTCATAACGAACCTCGGTTTCACGAATCTTTCTGTATTTCTCCTGAAGAGCAATATTGCGCTCCTCCATCACCTCAGGCTTGAGTTCCAGAGAGGTCATGATGTTAACAGGACGATTCTTCGGACGGCCGATAGTAGCCCAAGGGCATTCCTTCGCAATCTCCTCCTCGGTACGTCGAGGCTTGACAGGAGGCAGAACCACCTTCTCCATCATCTGACCAATGACACCATCGCTCAGAATCATCGCAGGATTGCGATACTTGAAGGCAAGCGTAAAGGCGAGATCTACGAAATCAGCCATCTCCTGAACAGAAGCAGGAACCAGCACGATTACATTATAGTCGCCATTACCACCACCACGGGTAGCCTGGAAATAATCACTCTGGGATGGCTGGATGGTACCCAGACCCGGTCCGCCACGCTGCACGTTGACGATAACGCCCGGAATCTCAGCACCAGCCATGTAAGAGATACCCTCTTGCATCAAAGCCACACCCGGACTTGAAGAAGTGGTAATGACACGCTTACCGGCACCGGCGCCACCATAAACCATGTTGATAGCCGCCACCTCACTCTCAGCCTGCAGAACCACCATACCCGATGTTTCCCATGGCTTGAGCAGAGCCAGCGTCTCTATAATCTCACTTTGAGGTGTGATAGGATAGCCGAAGAAACCATCCGCACCACATCTGATACAGGCATGGGCTATCGCCTCATTGCCTTTCATTAATGTAACTTCCTGATTTGCCATTATTTAGTCCTCCTTCTTACGATAAACAGTGATACAGCCGTCCGGACAGACGATGGCGCACGAGGTGCAACCAACGCATGCTTCAGGTACAGCCGCCTCTACATAACGGTAACCATGCACATTGACTTTTTTCTCTGCCAATGCGATGACATGCTGAGGACAAGCCTCCACACAGAGCGAGCATCCCTTGCAACGCCCGGTGTCGACTACAATAGCCCCTTTAATCTTACTCATATTCTAATTTCTTACTAATTATCTTTACCATTGGAGTAAACAAAGCTCCTGCTGTCCACATGTCGGTTGTTATGGATTGTAGTAGTCTTTGCAATAAAAGCTCATGATATCATCCAACATCTCCTTGGCTGCTACGGCAGGGCTCTCCGGATCGAGGGCAATGGCCTCCATATAACAGTCGAGGGCACGCTTAAAGTCGCCTTGCTTGCGCCAGGCATTACCTTGCTGATAATATTCTTCTGCTGTCATTTACTCTTTTTCTTTTAAGTTTGGCTCTGCGAAATTACTAATTTTCGGCTAAGAAAAAGAATATAAGCCTAAGATTTAAACTATATTAATGTAGTTTTTCACAAAAATGCGCACACTATAATTCAGTGTGCAATTTTTATGAAAGATGTGCATTATTTCTACTAATATATTCTATAAAAACACAATTCGCCATTTACCGAAGTTTTTTACGGTAAATGACGAACAGTACGATTCCCCGCAACAGGAGGTAGAGAATGAAGGCCAACCACAGGGCATGATTGCCCAGAAAAGGATGCAAGCCGAAGAACAGACCGAAGAACGAAGCCGAGGCTACGGCGGTAGAACAGAGCATCGACTTAGACTGGGTGATGCCTACAAAGATGCCATCGAAAACGAATGCCGACATGCCCGAAAGCGGAATCAGCACAGCCCACCAGAAATATTCGCCCGATGCAGCTATCACCTGCTTATCGCTCGTGAGCAGAGAGAGGAAATTCTCGCCACCCACTATATATAATAAGGTGAAACCTACAGCCACGACAGCTCCAAACCCCATCGTTCTTCTAACCACCTCGCGGAATGCCCCCATGTTTCGGGCTCCATAATACTTGCCGCTCAACGCCTCTGCCGCATAGGCAAAACCATCCATAAAATAAGAGAAGATGGTAAAGAGCGTCATCAGCAGCGTATTCACAGCCAGCACGATAGTACTCTCCCTGGAACCTGCCGCCGTAAAGAAGAGATTCACAGCCACCAGACAGAGGGTGCGGAGAAAGATATCCTTATTGAGCGAGAAAAACTGCTTCAGCGGTTCGGCAGCAAAGAGATGCCGGCGATAGTCATACTTGCTTAACCGGCGATAACAGATGCGATAGAACAGACATGCCATCAGGAATCCCCACCATTGGGCAATGACCGTTCCGAGCGCCACGCCTTCTACCGTCATACCGCCGACAAAGACCAGCAGCAGAGAGGCTATGATGTTCACCACATTCTGCGTCAGCGATACCATCATCGGAATGCGCGTGTTCTGCATACCGATAAACCAGCCCGTAAATCCGTAGAGTCCGAGCACTGCCGGGGCTCCCCAGATACAGACATAACAGTATCTCCGTGCCAGTTCCACGACATCCGCTTCCGGTGACATCGCCCAGAGTCCGCAGCCTATCAGCCATTTCTGGAGAACGAAGAACAGCACTCCTATCCCCACACCGATACTCAGAGAGCGCACCAGGAGCCTCAGCACCTCAGCCAAATCTCTCCTTCCCAAAGCCTGCGAAGTCATTCCGCTGGTTCCCATTCTCAGGAATCCGAAAAGCCAGTAGATGACATTGAAGAGCATCGACCCCACGGCAATGGCTCCGATGTAAGCCGCATCGCCGATATGCCCGACGATAGCGACATCAACCAAACCCAAAAGCGGTACCGTGATATTGGATATTATCGACGGCACCGCTAATTGTAATATTCGTTTATTCACCTTTTTCAATTCTTAAACCTCATTTAGTTTTACCGGCATATGACCTTCAAGCTGTAACCACCTCTTTTTAATACAAAAAATATACTCAATAAACTTACATTCATTTCGCTATTACCATCTGCTTATCAGCGAAAGCGCTACAAGCGTCAACCAAAGCCAACAGTTTGCTCCAGTTTGAGACAGGTTCCACTCTATGAGCAAAACATTTGCGCACATACACTTTTACACTTTCATTTCCAGCGGTAGCCTTAACCGTGAATTCTCCACACTCATTAGCCACCGAAGTCTCAATCTTCTTTAATGCTTCAGCAGAGACCTTATATCCTTGCGGCAACGGAATCTCTATATTCCATTCATCAACAAACGCCATCTTGCGCCAAACATCATCGATACGCTCTCGATCCTTGCCTTCTAGTTTCAACGAACTTCCTATTAACTTACCTACCGACAACAAATAGTTATTTCCAGCTCGTTTCACCATTCCATCCATCACATAATCTACATGATAAACAAAGTTAGAACTATCTCGACGGATTCCCACGCAATCTACTCCATAGCCACCGACTTGCACAGGATCACCATCGTGATAACTACTGATTTCAGCCTTAAACGGATCTATGGCATTTTTCCGATATTCATTGAAAGCTCCTTTTAATTCAGCAGATTCCTTCTTAGTATAACAAGAGTACGGATCTTTGTCATCGTATTTCAAATATCGCCAATAAGCTTCAAGTTGGCTTGAACCAAAAAGCGTGTTATCAGGACTCACCAAAGACTGACCGTACATTTTCTGTTCACCCGAATAAGTTACCTTCCTACTGATATCAAGTTTAGTACCATCAAGTTTAACCACCATATCATTCACCGACTTATTGTCTTCAGCTTGACTCACAGGTATCGTTATTTGTTCCTCGGAATCTTGCATATACGCCTTTCTTCCTTGATATATATAAGGTATCTCGGAAGCAACCTTAGGATAAGTCCCAGGGAAGTAGTACACATCAGTTCCCTTAAGGCGGAAGAACCAAGATGTAGAATTATAATTAATCAGTTTATCAACAGGCAATGCACCAAACGGAGTGGTAATGCCCATTTCTATTTCCACGCCCAATTTACGCAAATAATTTGCCACTGTATTAAAAACCCTCTGAGAAGCTCCCCTACTAACATACTCAAAAGAATAAATACGGTCAGCTTTCTCCTCGGCAGACATCCCCTCTTTTTTGGCAGACTTGAAGACGCTCTTGTACGTACTAGGAAGACCAGCAGGAGAATATCCCCCCTTAGACACATAAGATTTCAGCAATTTCCAATCGTCTTGCAGGATTGGTGTTACATCAGGATTACCTCGAACACCTTTTTGGCGCATAGCTTTCTCTACTACTGCCACTTTAGCCTTGGTCGGGGTAATATACATCTCTATAAAAGGTGACTGCTCCAAAGGATTATACCAAATGGATGATTCTGCATCTACCGGCTTATCCATAACCATATCAAGCACTGCATTTTTGTCCTTGTCTGTGGTCTGAGTAAAATCAGGGGCACCATTCATCGTCCGATAGACGGTGGCCAGACTTTGGTCTAGCACACAGTGAACCTTGGTATAAAGGACAGGTTCGTCTTGACGAAGAACAAAATAGAAAGGATCCAGCTGTTGTTCCTGTGTATCTATTTGGTCTAGAGAAAAGACATCAATACAATCTCCCACTTCCAAACCAGGCACAGCTATCTTCTGACTCAAGTCCTTGTCATTTTTGCCTTCCTTGACATCTACATAGTCATCTAAACTTACTTCCTGTACGTTACCATTCTTCTTTATAACACGAATGCCAAGCACCGTTTGCGTTTTATGATGATATCCCCAGGTCCACTTTCTACTTTTCGTTTTAAAAGTAAACTCAGAATAATCCTTCAACGCCTTTTTGTCATTGATTTGAATTAACATACGCTCCATATCCGTACAGTCTATCTGACGAGTAAGGCGAAGATTGAGCACCAGATCAGCCGTTGCCTTACGATAATAATCCGTGCTCAACTCCCGATAATAAGATAGTATGACGGCCGAAGCATTCTTGTATCTGTCGGGAACCGTTCGTTTTTGAAAGTCAGCAGGCGTACTGCTCCAAACTTCTTGCCGCACCTTTTGCGCCAACTTCAAATAATCAGCTTTCTCGTCAGCATTCACTGACAACGTCAAGAGCTGTACCAACAGAATACTGAAGACAACTCTGATTACTTTAATCTTTCCCATAATTCAACTTTTTGACTATGAATAATACATTTAACTCATTTTTCCTTTAATACTACTTGCTCATTACAAGCTGCTCCCCAATCACTTATAATCTTATTCCAAGCAGGGATTTCACTTCGCGGAACACGTCTGTGGTGTATTACACACTCCTTATGCATAACAATCTGATTGCCTGTTTGAGAATAAGTGCGACAAAAATCAACCCATGCAGTATGAATCTGATAAGGTGCGGGGAGACTACTGACCTCCATTTTCTCTGGAATCAAAATCTTTACATCACGTACTTCCTTAGACCGCAAGTCTATCATGTAATCGGAAACCCGTTTGGCTGTATCCACTGGAGTCAGAAAAAGGCTCTCATCGAGATTGGCATCTAAATAAACACTACCGTCAACCAGTTGCCCAGCTCCCTTTTTCATAAAAAAAGCAGTGATATTCAAAGACTCATCCCGAGGACGATTTCCCGTCATCACTATATCCCCAATCTTATCCAATCGTTCATCAACCCCCATCGCTGCCACCAAGGCCTTCTCTTTTTCATCTTGTGCCGTAGCGTCATTCCCCACTAGTATCCAAGACTTCATATCGCCCTTCCATTTAGAGTATAATTTTCCCTTTATATCGTAGTTTCCATCATCCCCAAATTCTAAGGTTGTCTGATATGTTATAGAAGAAAAGCAAGAATCAGCAGCCAGCTCAGGTAACTTATTCATACGAAAGCTATCTGCGTCTTCTACCAAAGCCATCCTTCCTTGTATATTGTCTGGCACATAGCCTAGAGGAACATATGGATTCGTAGCATCCAGATAATAGGGCTTTCCCTGATAGAAAACCGTACATATCGCATGATCAATAGATGCTATAGAAGGATTTTCCTGCAAAGAATAAGGTACATCCCATGTCCCTATATCTGTTTGACGAGCATCAAAGCCTTGCGCCTTAAGCAAGGTTTTGAGCAAAAGAGCCATAGCCTTGCAATCACCATAACGCTTACGAATAGTTTCAGCAGGTGTTGCCGGTTGATGGGCAGAAATGCCTGCCTCAAAAGCCAAATATCTGATATTCTGCTGTACCCAGGCATAAGTATTGGCTATCTTGTCATAATCGTTTTTTGCCCCTTTCTGTATCTCTCTTAGTATTTCTTCTTGATTAGGAATAGAGCAATCCACATTAGCCAACTGATGAGACCAGACAAACATATCTTTCAGACTTTGGAATGCTCCCAACACCAAGAGATGAGGAGCACTATATCCCCAAGATGGAGAATTAGGTTCTCTCAGCTGTGCAGGTAAGGAATGAATCACATAAGTAAAAACGGAATCTCCCTCTGCATTACATGTAGTACTTTTCTCTATACCAGCAGGAAGATTATATTCTTTTATCCGAAACTGCTGGAAGGCTTTTGGCTTGATTACCTCTATCTTCTTATGCTCTACATAATTAGCTTCACACAAAGGAATAGTTGTAAAATAAATAGGATTGAGATAGGTTCGAGTAAAAGAAGCCTTCAGAGTCTTGCCAACCTTTGGAATCTGATAGCTAAAGTAGCAAATCTTGGTATCATCGTAAAAGACATTACGAGGAATGGCTGACTTGTATTGTGCATACCCCTTACACTGTGCCTTGTCCAAACGAATAAACTCTCCGTAATAAGCACATGGTTGAACCAGAGCGGAATATTGGGTTACACCATACTCATAATCCGTAGTGTTAACAACAATAGTCTTACCTGCGTCATCAGTTTTGAAGACGTATCTATCATTGCATTGCAATATATGCACATTGTCATCAGCTTTTTGAGCCGAGATGGGTTGCAAAAAAGCGAAGAGCAATACCAGCATACTATCTAAATCAGCAAGTCTGTATTGGATCATTTTTCTCATTTTCATTATACTCTCCTTTTTTTATTTATTCAGTTTGCAAAAATAAGAAAAAAAAA
>NZ_CDRSSE010000072.1:0-9637 GCF_977051555.1 Segatella sp. | reverse complement strand
CAAGAAAAGTAAAGTTTCTATACAATATAATAAGATTCCCTTTGTGAAGAAAGACTACGATTCAACTAGAATATACAGAAACACACAAAAAAAAGGGTGCGTCACAGACTTATGACACACCCTCTTTTTCCTCTTTTTTTCTTCCCATATTGCGTATAGTGTATTTCTATATGGGTGAAGAGGGGTGAAGAGTGAAGAGATAAATCGGGATTGCTTACAACTGATAGAATTTGGTGAAAGCCTTCACGCAATATTCGTGGTCGATAACGCTACCGTTTTCTATGTGTCACTGTGATAGGTGGGTTCAAGAACTACCACCATATTTTTTCGAAACTTTTCTCCTGTTTTCTTTGCATTTTCAAAATAAAAGCTTATCTTTGCAGACAAATAGAAGTAGAACTTTTAAATGGATAAATATGGCTTTAAAAATTAAAACTCGTGAAGAAGCAATTGCTGTATTACGAGACATGGTTAAACGTAAAAGAGAAATGGAGGCAAAGGCTCAAATAGACTTTGCTAAAGCACGTAAGGAGGCTGCAAACTGCTATGCAGGCCTTTAACTTAACGCGCCTCAATTTTCATTCTCCTTATAAGGTCTGGATAGATAATGGCTCATATAAGTTCTTGACAGATTATGGTGTTCAGTATCGAATAGAATTTGTTGAAAATAATAATATCTGGGAGGATGAAAAAGCGTATGAATTTGGTATTCTCAATGAAAACAAGAAGAATTCTCCTAACGATTCTAAAGTAAAAGAGACTGTACAAAGTATTATTGAAGAGTTTTTTCTCACGAATCCGGACATTCTTTTATATCAATGTGAAACGGGTGATAGCAGACAGGCTATGCGAGCTCGTCTTTTTACCAGATGGTTTAACGAATTCGATAAACGAGATCGGTTTTGTGTCAAGGTTTCTATTCTTAGAGATGAAGAAGTTGACAATTACATAGCTATTATAGTTCAAAAGAGTAATCCTAAGTTGACTGACATTCTTCGAGATTTTGATGAGTTTATCGGTTTCTTTGATACAAAGCCCGAATAAACGCGGTAAGTGAGATACAGACAAACGGAATCTCTATCGTACCCCCACCAGGCAGCACCTTTGCTGCCTGGTGCATAAAAAAAAGCTCCCGATGCGTATGGCACCGGGGGCTTTTTTCCGTTTCCTTCTTTATTCTTCTTTATATTTCCTTCCAATCTTCTTTTATACTTCCTTCCAATCTACCAATCCTTTTCCCTTATCATCCAGTTCTATGGCAAGGGCAATTACTTTTCGCTTATCAGCCTTGAAAGGTTCGGCATACTGCTTGGCTTTTATCTGCTCCGTGGCAGCATCCACACCGCCGTTATTGCTCAGTTTCTGAAGTAAGTGCTGGCAATATCGTCTCATAAAGTGATTTTTTTACCTCAGAATTAGGGATTCTTCCCATATTGCGTATAGTGTATTACAAATTCTATATGGGTGAAGAGGGGTGAAGAGTGGGTGAAGAGATAAAGAAAACTCTTCACCTCCCGAAACCCCGATAAACAGAGGGGATACGGGCGAGAAGGTGAAGAGTGAAGAGATAAATCGGGATTGCTTATATTACAACTCATTTGTTGAATTGTCTGCATAAATCTTCTGGCTGAATCATCAGAAAACAGTTTTTTCTTCTATAATTGTACCTTTTACCATTATAAATCTACCACTTATTTTTAGAACTATGAAAAATGTAAAGTCCTGATAATCAAATGCAGTTATAAAAACAGGTGGTCATTTTTACCACTTAATTATTTAATCAACCAACAAATATCAGACATTTTATATACTTTTGCAATCGGAAACCAATCATGGATGGGTTCCCGACTAAATTTTAAACATAAATGAGAATAACTAAAGTTTAAATTATGAGAAAATCAAAAAGTAATGCGATGTTGCGAGGATTAGCAGCCTCAGCACTCGTCCTAATGGTCTCAGCGACAGCTTGGGGACAGAAGGTGAAGATTACGGGTACTGTAATCGACAATACCAATGAACCCGTTATCGGAGCTTCGGTTCTGGAGAATGGTACCAAAAATGGTGTTGCTACAGACCTGGATGGTCACTTCACCATCGAAGTACAGCCAGGTGCCAGACTCAAAATTTCTTATATAGGTTATAAGAATAAGGAAGTGAAAGCTTCTAACGGCGTACAAATTATGCTCGAAGAGGAGTCTAATATGCTCAACGAAGTGGTGGCTATCGGTTATGGCTCTGTCAAGCGTAAGGATGTAACTACTGCCGTATCCAGTGTGTCAGCCAAAGACCTTGATACCCGTCCTATCGTATCTGCCGCAGCAGGTATGCAGGGAAAGGCAGCCGGTTTGCAGATTTCGCAAGCCAATGGTCAGCCAGGTGCTTCACCAACCATACGTGTGCGTGGTACCACCTCTTTAAATGGCAGCAATGATCCGCTCTATGTAGTAGATGGTGTACCAATGACTAATATCGACTTCCTGGCAGCTGATGATATTGATAATATCCAGGTGTTGAAGGATGCCTCTTCTGCTGCAATCTATGGATCCCGTGCTGCCAATGGTGTCATCATTATCGGTACAAAGCAGGGTAAGGCTGGCGTAGCCAAGGTATCTCTGAATGCACATTATGCATTTAATACTGTACGTGACAACCAGGAATCTCTCAATGCGGCTCAGTATAAGGAGCTGATGGATGAAATCGGTCTGGTGAAACTGCCTGAAGGCTTGAAAGACCAGACAGATTGGAAAGACGAGGTGTTCCGTACGGGTAATGTACAGGACTACCAGCTTTCTATTACCAATGGTACCGACAAACTGAGATACTTTATCTCGGGTGGCTATACAGGCGAAAATGGTGTTATCAAGAAGTCAAGCTATCAGCGTTACAACTTCCGAGCATCTGTAGAGAACGATATACGTAAGTGGTTGCGACTCAATGCCAGTGTAACTTATTCTGATTATACCAACAAGGGTACAGGTATCATTTCGGGTGCCGGTTCTAACCGAGGTGGCGTAGTAACCGCTATCGTCAATACGCCAACCTATGCACCGGTATGGAACCCGGAGAATCCTAGCCAGTTCTACAACAACTTCTATGGCGTGAACATTACCTCGCCAGCAGAGAATATCGCCCGTACTCAGAATAATAAGTCTGCTTACAACCGATTGCTGGCAACAGGAAAGGCTACTGTCACCTTTATGCCAGAACTGACTTATAACACATCTCTCTCGTTCGACCGTACACAAGGAACAATCACCAACTTCCTTGACCCGATATCTACCACCATCGGCCGTCAGGAATTCGGTACAGGCTATGATGGCAGAAACATCAGCAGCGTTATCGTATGGGACAATGTATTAAACTATAAGAAGGCATTCGGAAAGCACAGTCTGGATGCGATGGCTGGTAGTTCCTGGACACAGAGCAAGTGGAGCCAGAACTATATCAACGGTAGCAACTATGCCAACGATCTGTTCCCAACCTTGAATGCAGCCAACAAGATTTCCTGGACAGGAACCGGTTCATCAGCTTCTGATTGGGCAATTCTCTCAACATTCGCCCGTTTGCAGTACAACTGGAATGATACCTATATGGCAACCGCTAATATGCGTGCTGATGGTTCTTCCAAGTTGGCACCTCATCACCGTTGGGGCTACTTCCCATCATTCTCTGGTGCCTGGCGCGTAAGCAATGAGAAATTTATGAAAGATATCAAGTGGATTGACGACTTGAAGATTCGTGGAGGCTGGGGACAGACCGGTAACCAGAGCGGATTGGGCGATTACAGCTATCTGGCAAGATACAAAATCAACCGTGTGCAGTGGTTTGGCGAGGGAAATGATGCCAATGCTACTCCTACTTTCTCACAGGGCAACCTGAGCAATCCTGAACTGACTTGGGAAACAACAACCCAGACCAACATTGGTCTTGACTTGACCGTACTGGGCAACCGCCTCACCTTCTATGCCGATTACTATTATAAGAAGACCAAGGATATGTTGATGAACATCACCTTGCCGGCAGGTAGTGCTGCTGCAAGAAACCTGACCTATAATGGTGGTTCGATGATTAATAAAGGCTGGGAGTTTGCCATCTCTTCACAGAATCTGACAGGCGCCTTGAAGTGGAATACAGATTTCAACATCTCATTCAACAAGAATAAATTGGAGAGCCTGTCTCTGACTCAGGTATATTATGAAGCCACGACTACCGATTTCGTCAACGAACAGGTGGTTCGCAATACGCCAGGTAAGCCATTGGGCAGTTTCTGGGGATATGTAGCAGAAGGTGTGGATCCCGAGACCGGTGATATGAAGTATAAGGACGTGACCGGTGATGGTCTGGTATCAGCCAGTGACCGTACTTATATCGGTGATCCGAACCCAGACTTCACCTTCGGTTTGACCAATACCTTCTCTTATAAGGGTTTGAATCTCAGTATTCTTATCCAGGGAAGTTATGGCAACGATATCTACAACGTTTCACGTATGGAAACCGAAGGAATGTATGATGGTAAGAACCAGAGTACTAAGGTGCTTGCTCGCTGGAGAGTTCCTGGGCAGATTACCGATGTGCCAAAGGCTAAGTGGGATATCCGCAACTCAACCTACTTCGTAGAAGATGGCAGTTATCTCCGTGTAAAGGATATTTCTCTCTCTTACGATGTGCCTCGCAAACTGATTTCCCGCTTCGGGCTGACCCGTCTGCAGCCATACGTATCAGCAACCAACCTGCTAACCCTGACCGACTATTCCGGTATGGATCCGGAGGTTAACCAGTATGGCAACAGTGGTAGTGTGCAGGGCATTGACTGGGGTACCTATCCACTCAATAAGAGTGTAGTATTAGGTGTAAAAGTAGAATTCTAAACATCGACAACAATGAAAACATATCATACAATCAAGACATTGGCGCTCGGTGGCATCGCAATGTTCTCTTTGGCAAGTTGCTCTCTCGACTACGAGCCATTATCAGAGCCATCAGAAATAACACAGGGCGGTCAGACAGAGACCTCAACTGCCGTATTGAAGGACAAGGCTGCAGCAGATGCACAGCTCAAATCGCTCTATGAGTTATTCCGCAACCGCCAGGAGCATACCCATCTCGACTATCTTCTGGTAGGCGATTCACATAGTGATAATGCTTATGCCGGAACTACCGGTGCAGAGGTGGTACCTTATGAGACCAACTCTATCGATGCCAGCAACCCGGTATTGAGCCGTGACTGGAACCGCTATCTGGAGGATATCGCCAAGGCAAATGTGCTGATTAATGGTGTTGAGCAATTGAAGGAGAACGGTCAGATATCAGAAGCAGAATATCATTCCTATAAGGCACAGGGCGAAATCTTCCGTGCCCTGATGATGTTCCGAATGGCTCGTCTGTGGGGTTCTTTCCCAGTCATTACGACCATCGCAAAGACCATCACATCCGAGAATATCAATGAGGTATATCCTACCTATTATCCTCCTCGCAAGACTCCGAAGGAATGTTATGAGCAGATTATTGCCGACTTGACGGATGCTGAGCAGTATGCACCCGATAATGACAACTCAGACCGCACCAAAATGACCAAGACCGTGGCTCAGGCTATGCTTGCCAAGGTTTATGCCGAAAAGGAAGTGCAGGATTATGACAAGGTAATCGCTTATGCCGAAAAGGTGATGAATACAACCGGTGTTGAACTGGAAGACAGTTATGAAACACTTTGGGGCTATGATGAGACCGCGAAAGACTGCATGAAGCGCAATACCAAAGAAGGTATTCTGGAGGTGCATTGGACAACCGGTAGCGGAAACTGGGAAACCTGGATGTACGGCCGTCAGTTAGACAACTGGGATTACTACTTTACCTGGGCAAAGTGGATTACTCCTTCACGAGACATCATCAATGACTTTGACAAGGAGGGTGATGAGGTCCGTAAGAATCAGGCTATCGTATATTATGCCTGTACCTGGAGCAACTACTATCCGGCTTCCAACTATCCGTTCATGTATAAGTTACGCTCTTCATACAATAATATTTACTGGGTTCGCCTAGCTGATATTATCCTGATGAAGGCTGAGGCAGAAGCCTATAAGGGAAATCTTGCCGAGAGTGCGAAACTCGTGAACCAGATTCGCAAGCGTGCCAAACTGAAGGAACTGACATCCGACAAGACTGGCAGCAAGGAATCTATGATAGAGGCTGTTCTCCATGAGCGCCGTCTGGAACTTGCCTTTGAGGGAGAACGCTGGTTCGACCTCTGCCGCAACAACAAGGTCGAGAAGTATCTCAACGGAATTGATAACCGTGACAGCGGACGCATCAGACAGGTGAAACAGTTTGACAGCAATTCATACCTGTTGCCAATCCCACAGACCGCTCTTGACCAGAATACCAATCTAGAGCAGAATCCAGGTTACTAAGCTAACCTGGATAGCTTTCAACTCAAATCATTATTAACAAATAAAAGAAGAAACAAATATGAAATACTATAGCAATAAACTGATGATGCTGGTCTGCGCAACAGCTTTCTCGGTGACAGCTTGCAGCAGCAGTAACTCCTTCTCAGATCCTGTAGACTTTGATACTCCTAGTGAGGCACCAAATCCGGTACCGGCACAAGGTACAGCTAAAACATTCATTACAACAGCCGATGGAGTCTATTCATTGGCACAGGGTGAGGTGAAGTTGTATAATGGAGTATCTATGGCACCAACCACCATCGAACTCGATTTGAACAAGAAGTATCAGACGATTGATGGATTTGGTTATGCCATCACTTATTCATCCTGCTATAATCTGATGCAGATGACCCCAGAGGCGCGTCTGGCTCTTTTGAAGCGTATTTACTCTACCACAGAGGGTTATGGCGTAAGTTATGCCCGTATCTCTTTGGGATGCAACGACTTTTCAAGTACCGAGTATACCTATTGCGACACGAAGGGCAGCGAATCTGACCCTATCAGCAACTTTGCGCTCTATAGCGATGAGAACGATTATGTGATTCCGGTATTGAAGGAGATTCTTTCCATCAACCCAAATCTGAAGATTATCGCAGCTCCCTGGACTTGTCCGAAATGGATGAAGGTGACAGATATCAACACCAAGCAGCCAAAGGATTCATGGACTGATGGTCATCTCAATCCGGATTATCGCGAGGCTTATGCCAAGTACTTCGTGAAGTTTATTAGTGTGATGAAGGAGAAAGGCATCAATATCTATGCTGTGAGTCCTCAGAATGAGCCTTTGAACAAGGCTAACTGTGCTTCACTCTATATGCCTTGGCAGGAAGAGGCTCCTTTCGTAAAGGAATTGGCAGCGCAGTTTAAGAAGAATAATCTGCAGACCAAGATTTATGTCTTCGATCACAACTACAACTATGACAAGATTGCCGATCAGGAAGATTATCCTGTGAAACTCTACAAGGCTATCGGTGATAACTTTGAGGGTTCAGAGTTGGTTGTCGGTGCTGCTTATCATGATTATGGCGGCAACAACAGCGAGTTGACTGATATCCACAACCAACGTCCTGACAAGGAACTGATATTCTCGGAAACCAGTATCGGAACCTGGAATAACGGACGTGACTTGAGTAAACGACTGATGGCGGATATGAAGAATGTGGCGCTCGCTACGGTAAACCAGTATTGCAAGGCTGTGCTTGTATGGAATCTGATGCTTGACAATAAGATGGGACCTAACCTGGATGGTGGATGCCAGACCTGCTATGGTGCTATTGATATCAATCAGAATGGTTACAACCAGTTGAGCTACAATTCTCATTATTACATCATCAACCACATGTCTAGTGTCGTTGCTCCTGGTGCGGTTCGTGTTGGTAATACATCCCGCACCGTTAATGACAGTAAGATTACACATGCTGAGTTTGTTAATCCTGATGGTAGTTATGCGGCAGTCATCATCAACGAGGGAGATGAGGCTAAGTCAATCAACCTCAGTGATGGAACTCATAATTTTACCTGCAAGGTTCCTGCAAATGGTGTCATCTCATGCAAGTGGAATAAGTAATCCATAAACTATTGTAAATGATTCATTAAAGATACGACCATTATGAAACATATCAGATATTATATCATGGCGTTGCTCGCCCTGCCACTGATGGCATCTTGCGGTGATGATGATTACAGTGCGCCTACTCCTGCCGGTAATCCAGTGATGAGCTATACGGCTCCTGCTGCAGCTGTATGGATGGGTGATGAAGTGGAGGTGAAAGTAAACTGCAAGGATGACGGAGGAGTGGCTCTCTCTACCTTGAAGGCAAATCTTCTGTTTAGCGGGCAGAGTGTTGATGAAACTACCATCCGTACCAAGGAGGTTGGTGAATATACAGTTAAACTGAAAGTGCCTTATGCACAGAATGTTCCTGATGGAAAGGTGGATATTCAACTTACTCTGCAGAATGTATCAACCAAATCGAATACAGAGACCTTGTCGTTTGATATCAAGCGCCCTCACTTCAACAATCTGCAGTTTGTGAGTGCTGACGGTATTAAATATGACATGACTGAGAAGAGCGACTTTGTTTATCAGGCTGTTCTTCCTAGCAGCAAGAAGACCTTCAAGGGATATTTTGCAACGAAGGATGGAAAGTTTGTCTTCGGTTCCAGCACAGGTAAGGATATCAGTTTGGGAGAAACAGGCAACTTCAACTTCACTTCTGAGAATATGAGCGATGTAGTTGTCACTTTCGATGCCAAGAACTATACGGCTGGTCCTACCGATGTATTGCCGGTTACTATCCTCGATTTTGCCGATTCTGATGCAGGCAAGACTTGGGTGGGTGATATCAAGCAAGGTGCTACCTGTAACCTTACTCTCAACGGCAATAATCTGCCAGATGACTGGTATTATGACAGCGACTGGTTCCAGAAAGAAGAGGATGGAAGCTATACTTTCAAGGCTATTACCGGCAGATATACCATTCAGGCAGACTTTACCCATAAGTCATTCCGCATCTGGACTATGAATGGAAATGAGCCAATGAAACTGAATGGAGATGGTACTGGTGCACTCTGGATTATCGGTAATGAAGGCGTCAACAAGCCAACTTGGGAGGCTGTCAATCATAGCTGGTGGACAGGTGTAGATTCTGATGTCTGTCTCACTCCAATCAAGGATAAGGTATATCAGGTTACACTCACCGTAGGCAAGCAGCTCAGAGCTACTGACGTAGACTTTAAGTTCTTCGGTCAGGCAAACTGGGGCGTTGAGTTCAAGGGTAAGGATAACAGCCATCTCATCTCTACTGAGAGCGAGGTGTTCGGCATCGGTGATGGTAATGGTCACGACAATGGCAATGTCTATCTGAAAGATGGAGTAGAACTGAAGGATGGCGAGACATTCGTTCTTACAGTTGACTTGACTGCCGGTGTAGACAAGGCAGTTCTTAAAGTAGAAAAGAAATAATATGTAGGTTTATAATCATTCATAAGCATTTTAGGTTTTAGTTTGATAATTTAGGTATAAAGCTTTGTTTAAGGCTGCTCCAAACCTTTTGGGGCAGCCTTTTTTGTTTGACTAGCATGTGTGTTGTCTAATGGGTGCAAGTCCCTAACGAGCCCTAGTAGTGGGAATCGTCTAGCCAGAGAGACAAGGGTGTCCGTGGTGACGCGGAATCTGAAAGAAGTCAGCG
>NZ_CDRSSE010000071.1:0-9776 GCF_977051555.1 Segatella sp. | reverse complement strand
TAAACAAATTTTAAGAATTCAGCCCGTTTTTACATATTTTAAGCGTTTATTTTCGGTTCCGAAATGGGTATCATTTTCAGGAGGCTCCCCTTTTTTCTTATTTCTTACCACAGAAATCTCTGAAAAATCGAGTGGGGAAGGGCTTCCCGTCTTGTATTATGTTAAACAATTATCAGATAAAAGAAGTTAACGATACCGAAAAATGGCTGATTTTTAAACAAATATTAATATAAAAAACTTAAAGTTTCGCATGTTAGATTCAGCTTTCGCAAGTTCAGAAGTTAAGGAGTTAAAGGAGTTGAATGAGTTAAATGAGTTAAAGAAGTTAAATGTGTTATCGCTCCCTATGGTCGCTGAGGAGTTAAGACAACAGTCTTTTTGGCGTAGTTTTTAAAGCTGCAAGACATACGTCTTAACTCCTTAACTTCCTTAACTCCTTTAACTTCCTGATATGCGAAGTTCAGTTATTTGGCCAATAATGATGTTAATTTCATTCAAATATTTGGCGTAATCAAGATTTTGCAGTATATTTGCATCCAAAAGAATTTAAATGTGAATCAAATGGTTAAGCATTTATATATAATAGCAGGTTGTAATGGAGCAGGCAAAACGACTGCTTCTAAGACGATTCTTCCCAAGTCTTTGCTCGTTAAAGAATTTGTTAATGCTGACGAAATTGCAAAAGGTCTCTCACCTTTCAATCCTGAAGGAGTAGCGATAGAAGCAGGGCGTTTGATGCTTAGGAGAATAGAAGATTTGCTGGAAATGGGTGAATCGTTCTCCATAGAAACTACTTTAGCAACCAGATCTTATATTAATCTGGTGCGCAGAGCACAAGAAAAAGGGTATGTTGTGCATCTCTTGTTCTTTTGGCTGGATAGTATAGAGCTTGCAAAAAGACGTGTAGCTGATAGAGTAGCGAGTGGTGGGCATAACATTCCTACGCCTGTAATTGAACGTAGGTATAAGGCTGGTCTTAAGAATCTTTTTGAGATATTTATGAAAGAAGTGGATATCTGGATTCTATTTGATAACAGTTTAAATAAAGGAGAACGTGTTGCTTTCGGAGGTAGACTGCTTCCGACAAAGATTAAGGATATTGTTAAATTTAAAATAATTAAGGATTATGAGTGAAAGTGAGATTGAGGGCTTTATCAACAAAGTTGAATCAGGCTTAGTTGAAGCTCAGCATGATATGTTGGTAGAAAAGGCTTTATACAATCGTCCTGTTGTCATTAGTGACGGAAATGGCGGGGTAGTAGAAGTTTCTGCCAAGCAATTATTAAATTAGAAAAGGTTTTATCATTACTTTTAACTAGAGTCGCCCTTTGCGGCATGGATTTTTAAAACAGATGATTATGAAGCAGGTAGAAGAAAGATACATCAGCTTGCTGACCGACTTCGGCTTCAAGCGAATTTTTGGAACAGCAATGAACAATGATTTGCTCATTTGCTTTCTCAACAGCTTGTTTAATGGCAGACAGGTTGTGAAGGACGTATCGTATCTGAATCCGGAGCACGTGGGAGATGTATATACCGACCGCAGAGCCATCTTTGATGTATATTGCGAGGGCGAAAACGGCGAGAAGTTCATCGTTGAAATGCAGAATGCCTACCAGACGTATTTCAAGGATCGCGCCCTTTTCTACTCAACATTTCCTATCCGTGAACAGGCACCAAAGGGGAGTGAATGGGATTTCAGACTCAATCATGTCTATACCGTTGCCCTGCTCAACTTCAGCATGAACGAGGATGCTTTCGACAAGGAGAAAATCCGCCATCATGTGCAGTTGTGCGACACAGCTACCCACAAAGTATTTTACGACAAGCTCGAATATATCTATGTAGAGATTTCTAAGTTCAACAAACCCCTGGAAGAACTGGATACGCTCTACGAGAAGTGGCTCTATGCACTGAAGAATCTCTATAAGCTTACCCAGCGCCCGAAAGAGCTGTGCGACAAGGTTTTCGACCGCCTCTTCGAGGAAGCCGAGATTGCCAAGTTTACTCCGCAGGAAATGAGGGAGTACGAGACCAGCAAGATGGCATATCGCGACATCAAGAATTCCGTAGACACCGCTAAGCGTGAAGGCATAGCTGAGGGTAAGGAAATTGGTATGAAGGAAGGTATGGAAAAAGGTATGGAAAAAGGTAGAGCAGAAGGCAAACATGAGGCAAACACAGAAACAGCACAACGATTGCTGGCAATGGGACTTTCTGCCGAACAGGTTGCCAAGGCTACCCAGCTGCCTTTAGATATCATTAAGAATCTGAGCAATTCATAAAAAACAGAAAGCGGAGATGTAGATTACAAATATCACCTATAATCAAGGGTCTATACGCCACCTTTTCATCGTGGCATATAGACCACTCAACAGTCAACAATCTCTAACATTATCGGAATTTCTATATTCTGTTTCCTGATTTTGGAAAAGTGTACGAGTTTGTACACAATCTTAACTGGACTCATATTAGGCGACTGTTATCTGAAAATAAAAAGAGGATGTGTCATCTGGTTATGACACACCCTCTTTTTGTCTTTTATTTCTTTTTCTTCTTCTTCTTGATGCCGAAGAAATCGCGAAGGCCATTGAAATCTTTCTTCATGATCAGACCGAGACCTTGCGTGTTCAGACTGTTGCGCGTAAAATAGCGGTCGTTGGTCTGATTATACATGCGTATGGCTAGGTTGCCGTTAGGGAAGATGAGATAACGGAGGTCGAAATCACCGATGAAACTCTGGGTGGCATTCGGATTGTCACGATAACCGAACTGACCATTGAAGAGTAATCGGTTGTTGAGCAGCTTGCCACTCAGAATGCCCTCATATTCGGCATTGGTGAAACCTTCATCGCCCGTAGATATGTTGGCACCGAAATTCCAGTTGTTGCTCTTCACCACGTTGGAAAGTACGGTGTTGAGCTGCTGCGAGATGGTACCGCTCAACAGACTCTGCATCGCCAGCGAAGTCTGACTCTGCTGCTCATTATCCTCGCTCACCTGGTTGTTGTTGGTCTGGGCGTAGAACCGGCCGATGCCCAAGAGATAGAGCACCTGCTGATTCATCTCTTCCTGAGAATTGATGAGCGAATAGATCATCTGCTTGGCATCGCTGTTAACCGTAGGCAGGTCCATCGAGAAATCTACCTTTGGCGATTGAGGTGTGCCGGTAATGTCCATCAGACAGTCTACGCGGATGTTGTTGCCCGAGAACGAACGGCCGATGCGCAGGTCGCTCAGCGGCACGCCGTTGACGGTATATTTAGCGCGCAGGTTGAGTGGGGCATTGTATGGGTTGCCACCGAAGGCGATGGTGCCGCCCGGCATGAACTCGAACTCTTTCTTGATGAGATTCTGGATGGTGAGCTTGTAGGTGCCATGATCAACCACATAGTTGCCGAACATATCGAACGAGCCCTTGTTGAAGTAGTTGGCGCGGATTACGCCATCGCCGTTCAGGGTGATATAATCGCCCGACTGCTCGTCCATGATCAGCTTGAGCGTGAGGTTCTGGTTGGTGTTTACGAGGAAATTGATGCGCATATCCGATTCGAAATCGATGTCATCATCCCTCTGTTTCGTGGTTGAAGCCCCGTTCAGGCTGTCCATGATATCCGGCACAATCTCATGCCAGTGGATAAAGCTCTTGTCGCTGATAGCATCAGGACTTGCTACATTATATACAAAGATGCTGCCCGGTTCGGGTTCGGCATTGATGTCGATGACGGTTTCGCCGCTCTTGCCGTGGATGCCTACCTCGCCCGTGGCATAGATGGTGCCATAGAAGGTGTTGTCGCCAAACTCGCGGGTATCGAAGCCCAGGAAGTTGTGCGCCTTGATATCGAGGTCGTAGCTCAGCCTGGTGAGGTGCTTGTGGTGGATGCCTCCGCTCAGGATAGCTATGTTGCGGTTGCGGTCGAAGATGGTATCATTCTCTATGAGGATATCATCGGGGATAGCGTGGGCATGGAGCGCATCGAAGGTGTAATCGGTGTTGAGCTGCTTGAGGTGTACCTTGCCGTGAGCATTGATATCGCCCACGAGATTGATGTTGCTCAAATCGCCCACCACATTGAGATGACCATCGCCCCAGGCTTCTACCTGATTCATGAAACTGCCGCAGAAATTCTCGAGGAATTTCATGCTGGTGCCCTGGGCATCGATACCCAGGTCGATATAGTTGCGCTTAGGCGATACATATCCGTTGATGAGCGTCTGATGCTCTGGTCCGTCATCGGCAACTGCGTGAATATCAATCTGTTCGAGCTCCTTGTTGAAGTTGACTCCAGCATGGAGCACGCCGAGCGGACCGTTTTCGAAGGTAAACTCGTTGACGTCCAGCTGGGCGTAGGCATCAGGGTCGTTGAAGAGGCTCTTTACTACTGCCTTGCCCGAAGCCTTGCCGGTGAAATCTACCGAATGGAAATTGATGAGGTTCAGCACGTATGCCACATCCACATCCTTCAGATCGGCTACGATAGAATCGGTCTTCTCAGGTGTTGCCAGACCCGAAACAATGACGTGCTGCTGGTCGTGGCTCACGGCGAAATGATCTACCAGCAATCGGTTCTTGCTGTAGATGATGTCGGCAGGGTGAACCTCCCAAGGTGTGCCGTCGATTCTGATTTCAGACGGGTGTATGGTTACGTGGGCAGTAGAAACATGGTCCTCGTTCTTGAAGAACTGCGCCCTCGTATCGATGATGCCCTGGATAGGGAGTTTTGCCGAATGGTTGTTGTAGAAGAGCTTGGCGAAGAGCTGGTTGTCGGCTGCGGCTGCCTTTACGTGGATAGCCGGTCCGTTATCGTCCCATTTGCCCTGTCTGATCTGCGCATCTACCTTGAGCGAATCGTTGATGGTATGCAGGCGCACCTTGGCTCCATGATAGTCTTTGCCGCCATAGTTGAAGCCAGGCACGCTGGCGTAGATGTTGACGGTTTTCTCGGCATCGTTTATGAATCCATCGGCAAAGACGGGCTGGTCTATCTGCAACGGAATGCCCAGCATGCGCTGCAGAATCTCGGTAGAGTTGATTTCTGCCTGGAAGGTGAAATGGTTCTTCGCACTCCTGTCTACCTTGCCTATGCCGGGGAGGGTAGGCAGTTTGCTGGCTACCAGGTTGGTGAAACTCTTGGTGAGGGTAGCGTAATCGTATTCGCCATCTACATGGATGCTGGCGAACGGTGCTTCGAGGTCGAAATAGCTGTCCTTGCCCTGGTTCTTGGCGCTTACGGTGATGTCGTCGAGACTGTAGGTCTTGTCGGCTACCTTCAGCCCGAGAATGGTTGGCAGCAGATGCTGTACATGGGCTGTTGCGGCATACTGCTTGCGCGGGATAGAGTAGGAGCCTTCTACCTGGATGTTGGCGTTAGGGTCGGCGATGGATGCAAGTCCCTCTACCAATCCCTGGTTATAGCTGCCGTCTATCTGGATGTTGCGGTAGCTGTACTTGTTGAAATCGAAGCGCGGAATGCTGCCCTTGGCATAGAAATGCTGCTTGTTGCCATGAGCCGAAAGCGAGGCTGCCAGGATGCCGAACTGCCCGTTGTCGAGGATGCGGCCCAGATTGATGCCCTGGGTGTTGATGCTTGCCTTGAGCTCGGAGCTAGCCTTTTCTGCCTTGATGGCAACTTCGCCCACATCGGTCTTCAGTTGTCCATGGGTGCCTACTTTCTTGCCTGCGCCATAAACTTCACCTATATAATATATGTCGCCCAGGCGCAGCACTTCCTTCGGTATGCTGATGCGTTTGCCCAGATTTCTGGAAACCTCTCCGATGCCATCGCCCGATACTCTGAGGGCAGCGATGTTTGCCTTCCAGCGCAGCATGCGGTCCCAATCGCTCACACGGCCGTTAGCCCTGAGCAGCAGACTGCCGCTCTGAGTCTTGAACTCGAGGTTATGGATGCGGGCAGATGTACTGGTGCCCGAAAACTGGAGATGAAGCTGCAGGGCATCCTTGAACTTGCGGAGTTCAGGCACGAAGCAGGCAATATCGGCAAGCGTGATGACGGATGGCTTGATGCCGCCCTGAAACTGGAGGGTAGGCTTCACGATATGCTTGTTCTCGATGCGGTAGGTAGCGCGCAGGTCATCAAACTGCAACTGCGAATGAGGAAGCTCGATGCTGAAGTCTCTGAGCAGGGCTTGCTGCTGGTCGGCATCGAGTTTGAATCTCAGATTCTTGAGTTGAAGTCCTGATTTATCTTTCAGCGCTATCTTCTTGACAGCCAAGTGGATATCTTTATCAGTAAGATGCCCTAGGATGATGTGGGCAGAGAGGTCTGTGATGCCGATATGCTGCGGCGAGAAGACGCCCGGCTTAGGAGCAACATCGCGCTGGTTGTAGGCAACGGCACCATGGCGGATAATCAGACTTCCAATGTGGAGGTCGAGCGGAGTATGATGGGTGGTATCTTTCGAAGCCAGCGAATCGAGCATGAACTGGATGTTCATCGGGCTCTTGGCATCCTGCTTGTAGATGTTGGCGTTGAGACCGAAGAGCTGGGCAGATGAGACCGAAATCTTGCCATCCTTGAGGGGCAGGAAATCGAGCTTGGCTGATACGCGGGAGGCGCAAATCATGCTGTCGCCCTTCTGGTCGAGCATCATCACGTCATCAATGATAATACGGTTAAAGAAGCCCAGATTCACCTTTCCGATGCTTACCTCTGTGCCGAATTTCTGAGCCAGGGCACCGGCTACCTGAGAGCCTATGAAGGCCTGTACTGGTGGCACGTGCAACAGTACTACGAGCAAGAAATAGACAGCAGCCAGCGTCCATATAATGCCATTGATGATATGTTTTAAATGTTTCAGAGTTGCTTTCTCTAGTTTACAAAAATGTTACTAATTTGAATTTTGCGACAAAATTACTGAAAAATCGGCATAAAATCGAATAATTCACACAATTTTTCTTTTTTATATCACTTTTTTTCACTATTTTTGCAGCACGTTTAGAAGTTTCAGCATAGAAGTAGATAAAATATATGTTTTATGGCAGATAGCCAGTATAGCGTCTTGATGAGGGCGCTGAAGCATATATCTTGAAGTGATTAGTAAATTTATATATAATATTTTTTAATGTAGTTATGGCAAATGTAATTAAGTTACGTAAAGGCTTGGACATTAACCTTACGGGTAAGGCTTCCAAGGATGTAACGCTCCAGGTGGCTCAGGCTGGCGAGTATGCGCTGGTTCCTGCGGCTTTCGTGGGTGTGACTCCTAAGGTAGTGGTACGCGAGGGCGATCATGTCAATGCCGGAGATGCCTTGTTTGTGAACAAGGCTTGCCCGGAGGTGAAGTTTGCCTCGCCAGTGAGCGGAGAAGTAACCGCCATTGAGAGAGGTGAGCGCCGAAAGGTGCTCTGCGTGAAGGTGAAGGCCGACGCAGTACAGACCTCTACGGATTTTGGTAAGAAAAACGTTGATGCGTTAGACAGTGAGGCTGTCAAGCAGGCCCTGCTTGAGGCTGGTCTCTTCGGATACATCAACCAGTTGCCTTATGCTGTGTCCACAACTCCCGACACCAAGCCTAAGGCAATTTTCGTTTCTGCCCTCCGCGACATGCCGCTCGCAGCCGACTTTGAGGTAGAACTCGAAGGCAACGAAGAGGCTTTCCAGACGGGTTTGACAGCCTTGAGCAAGATTGCGAAAACTTATCTTGGTGTTGGCGTTGACCAGCACAGCAATGCGCTCGGCGAGGCTAAGAACGTAGAACTCAATGTATTCGACGGTCCTTGCCCGGCAGGTAATGTAGGCGTACAGGTGAACAACATCGACCCGGTAAACAAGGGCGAGGTGGTTTGGACAGTAGATCCAGCATCGGTTATCTTCTTCGGAAGACTCTTCCTGACAGGTAAGGTTGATTTGCACAAGACAGTGGCTGTAGCTGGTAGTGAAATCAAGACTCCTGGCTATGCTGAAGTATTGGTAGGTGCACCTTTAAGCAGTTTTGTAGCCAATCAGCTGAAAGCTACTGATCATGTGCGACTTATCAATGGTAATCCTCTTACTGGTGCAAAGACAACCGTAGAAGATTTCGTAGGCGGTCATACCTCAGAGATTACAGCTATCCCAGAGGGTGATGACAACGATGAGATGCTGGGTTGGATTCTTCCACGTACCGATCAGTTCTCTACATCGCGTTCATATCTCTCCTGGCTCTTCGGCAAGAAGAAGGAGTACAATCTCGATGCCCGCGTGAAGGGTGGCGAGCGCCACATGATCATGAGCGGCGAGTATGACAAGGTGCTTCCTATGGACATCTATGGTGAGTATCTCATCAAGGCAATCATCGCAGGCGACATCGACAAGCAGGAGCAGCTCGGTATCTACGAGGTAAGCCCTGAAGACTTTGCTGTGGCTGAGTTTGTAGATTCATCTAAACTCGAATTGCAGAAGATTGTACGCGAGGGTCTGAACACCCTGCGCAAGGAGAACGCTTAGTTTTAGTTTACAGTTGATAGTTTATAATTGATAGCAATGTTGCTTCATGGTTGAGCTAAACCCCTATAAACTCTTAACTATTAATTATTATAATAATGAGTGCATTAAGAAATTATCTCAATAAGATAAAGCCTAACTTCCAGAAGGGAGGTAAGCTGCATGCCTTCGAGAGCGTGTTTGACGGTTTCGAGAGCTTCCTGTACGTGCCTAATACGACAGCGAAGAGCGGAGCCAGCATCCACGATTCTATCGACTCGAAGCGCATCATGAGCTTTGTGGTAATCGCCCTGATTCCTGCTTTGCTCTTCGGTATGTATAATGTGGGATACCAGAATTTCAAGGCTGCAGGCACATTGGATGCTGCCAGCTTCATCGAGGTCTTCGGCTTCGGATTCCTGGCTGTCCTCCCTAAGTTGCTGGTTAGCTACATCGTGGGTCTCGGCATCGAGTTTGCCTGGGCTCAGTGGAAGCACGAGGAAATCCAGGAGGGTTACCTCGTCAGCGGTATCATCATCCCATTGATCATTCCTATCTCTACACCGCTGTGGATGCTCGCCCTGGCGTGCGCCTTCGCAGTTATCTTCTGCAAGGAAATCTTCGGTGGTACTGGTATGAACATCTTTAATGTGGCTGTAGGTGCCCGTATGTTCCTCTTCTTCTCATATCCTTTGGCTATGAGTGGTGATAAGGTTTGGGTGGCTAAGGACGCTATCTTCGGTCTGGGTAACACCCTGCCTGATGGCTTCACGGCTGCTACTCCTCTCGGTCAGCTGGCTCAGGGCAGCATGCCTTCAGCTAGTCTCTGCGATTCTATCATCGGTTTCATTCCTGGCTGTATCGGTGAGACATCAGTCATCGCCATCGCCATCGGTGCCATCATCCTTCTCTGGACAGGTATCGCATCATGGAAGACCATGGGCAGCGTATTCGCAGGCGGCATCGTGATGGCGCTTATTTTCCAGGCTCTCGGCATGACACCTATCGCCTGGTATGAGCACATCGTTCTCGGTGGTTTCTGCTTCGGAGCCGTATTCATGGCTACCGACCCTGTAACCTCTGCCCGTACAGAGAAGGGTAAGTACTTCTACGGATTCCTCATCGGTGCCATCGCCGTCATCGTACGTGTGATGAACCCAGGTTATCCAGAGGGTATGATGCTCGCTATCTTCTTCGGCAACATGTTTGCTCCACTCATCGACTATTGTGTAGTTCAGGGCAACATCTCACGCCGTGCTAAACGTGCTATTAAATAATGTAGGAGGAATGTAGATATGAAGACAAATTCAAATAGCTATACTATTATCTATTCGGTTATCATCGTGGTAATCG
>NZ_CDRSSE010000070.1:0-10432 GCF_977051555.1 Segatella sp. | reverse complement strand
AACAAGAAAAGTAAAGTTTCTATACAATATAATAAGATTCCCTTTGTGAAGAAAGACTACGATTCAACTAGAATATATAGAAACACACAAAAAAAAAGGGTGCGTCACAGACTTATGACACACCCTCTTTTTATATCTACAATCTTATACCGAAAAACAACTATTCTTTACAATTAAATAAATCATGGCTGCCTACTAAACCAACCATGCTCCATTCTTTTATTTTTCGCCCGCATCATAATTCACGAGCCCATCCTCCGTGCCGTGTAAAGCACCTTGGAAATCATCCCAACTCTGGAATCCGGCGAGCAGCGCCAACTTGTCCAAAGTCTGGCGGGAAGGCTTCTCCTTCCCTTTCAAAACATCCCACATTTTGTGGAAAACATGTGCCTTGCCAACCTTCTTTTCTATGTGTTCAGCAAGGACTTTCAAATCCTGTTTCATAACAATCCTCTCATATTTACTAACTAGGAGCAAAAGTACTGAAAAAGAATGAAACAGAGTACATTTTTCCCGACTTTTTTATGTTTTGGGGTAAAAAAAATGCTTTATATCATAAAAATGCTGTTTTTTAGGGCTTTTTACGAAACAGAAGTCCAATATCTCAATCATTTTTTGTAACTTTGCGCCAAATTCCAAAATACATTTCTTAGAAGATGAAAGAATTAGCACTTAAGTACGGATGTAATCCAAATCAGAAACCTTCTCGCATCTATATGGATGACGGAAGGGAGCTTCCTATCGAAGTGATCAACGGCCGTCCTGGCTACATCAACTTCCTGGATGCCTTCAATTCCTGGCAATTGGTCAAGGAGCTCAAGGCTGCTACAGGAATGCCTGCTGCCGCTAGTTTCAAACACGTTTCGCCTGCCGGTGCAGCTATCGGCTTGCCTCTGAGCGACACATTGAAGAAGATTTACTTCGTTGATGATGTCAACTTTGAGCTCTCTCCATTGGCTTGTGCCTATGCACGTGCCCGTGGTGCTGACCGCATGTGCTCTTATGGCGACTTTGTTGCGCTGAGCGATGTATGCGACGAAGCTACAGCCCTCCTCATCAAGCGTGAGGTGAGCGATGGTGTCATTGCTCCTGGCTATACTCCTGAGGCTATCGAGGTTCTGAAGGAGAAGCGCAAGGGTACCTACTGCGTTATCAAGATTGATCCTGACTATGTGCCAGCTCCTATCGAGCGCAAGCAGGTGTTTGGTGTTACCTTCGAACAGGGACGCAACGAGGTGAAGCTCGATGATCCTGCTCTCTTCGAGGATGTTCCGACCAAGAACAAGACTTTCACTCCTGAGGCTAAGCGCGATCTGATTATCTCGCTCATCACCCTGAAGTATACTCAGAGTAACTCTGTATGCTACGTTAAGGATGGTCAGGCTATCGGTATCGGTGCCGGTCAGCAGAGCCGTATCCACTGTACCCGTCTGGCTGGTTCTAAGGCTGATGAGTGGTGGTTGCGCCAGTGTCCTAAGGTGATGAACTTGCCTTTCAAGGAGAAGATCCGTCGTGCCGACCGCGACAATACCATCAATGTCTACATCTCTGATGAGTGGGAGGATGTATTGCAGGACGGCGTTTGGGAGCAGTTCTTTACAGAGAAGCCTGAGCCATTGACCCGCGAGGAGAAGAAGGCTTGGATTGCCCAGAACAAGGGTGTATCTGTAGGTAGTGATGCTTTCTTCCCATTCGGCGACAATATTGAGCGTGCTCACAAAAGTGGTGTTGAATACATAGCAGAAGCAGGCGGTAGTATCCGTGACGATAATGTTATTGATACCTGCGATAAGTATGGCATCGCTATGGCGTTTACTCACGTTCGCCTCTTCCATCACTAATTTATTATATAATTAAGGTATATGAGTGAAATTGACGATATTATCATGGGCGGTATGGTCTTCAAAGGCGGCGGTGGTCCTAAGAAGGATGACGACGACAAGGTGAAGACCAAAGCCAAGAAGAAAAAGTACATAACGGGTGCTCACGGTAGTGGCTCTGCCCGTCAGAAGGCAAAGTATCGCCAGCAGAGAGCCAATCGTAAATCCCAGAAGAAGAAATAATACTTCTCTATCATAAATACATGTTTCGCCCGTGTGCAGTAGGGTTACTGCGCACGGGCGAACTGTTTTCTGACAATGGGGAAAACCGAAATAGAGTACTAGCAAGCGAAAGACAGCATACTAGTATTCGAAGAACAGCCCACTAGCGCCTATGTTGCCAGTGGGCTGTTCTGCATAAACAGTCAGTAAAATCCAAAGGAAAAACGGTGAAAGTAACGGATAAGGAAAAAACTCTTCACTCTTCACCTTTCCTTCGGAAACCCCTGTGTTTATCGGTGTTTCGAGGGGTGAAGAGTTTCTTTCAACTCTTCACCCACTCTTCACCACTCTTCACCCGCACAGCCTCAAGCGAGTTTGCGTTTCTTGCGCCGGTCCTTTTAGCGTTTTGCAAATCCGCCGAAACAGAAACAGATTGGAGCCGAAACGGCCAGGGTGAAGAGTGGTGAAGAGTGGGTGAAGAGTGCCCAAACACTCTTCACCCCTCGAAATGCCGATAAACACTAGGGTTTCCGGCCGAAAGGTGAAGAGTGAAGAGTAAAACGGTTACTGGTTCTTTACACTCTTAACGCCCCTACCCTTCGTTAGATGAAGGGTTACAGGCTTCAATTGATGCTTGCCGTGGTCATAAATGATGGCTGGATCCAGTCGTCTACCATCAAAGCTAACCTCGAAATGAAGGTGCTCTGTGGTAGCCCTACCTGTACGGCCCGTCAAGCCGATTACCTGACCAGCCTTTACCTTATCGCCCTTCTTCACCTTGTTCCTACTCTGATGACTGTAGAGCGTCTCGAAACCATAAGCATGCTTGATGCGGATGCAGTTGCCGTAACCATAGAAGGGTCCTGATGCAACGACCGTACCATCAAAGGCAGCCACAATCTCATCATTCGGGCACGTTTTGAGATCTACCCCCGAATGACGGCGCTTGCCACCATAAGGACTGATTACCTTGGCACCAGGCAGCGGATAAGCCCAGGCGGTCTTTTCTATCTTCTCCAGGTCGAGCTCGAAAGTATTGGTAATGGTAAACGGATCATTAACTTCATCAGGGTCGAGCGTCATCCCATCTCCTATTCCACTCTTTTTCTTGCCAGATGCCTCCTTGTCAGCCTCAGCATTTCTTCCTGCAGAAGAATCTTTGCCACCAATAACCGAAGCGATGACACGGGCACCCTGCTTGCGGAACTGCACGGTCTGGCGGCGCAACTTATGCGATTTCAGTTCTATGAAGGTTTCCGGATTCAACCTACCGCCATTCACCATGATAGAGAAGTCGCAATAAGTTTCACCCTCCTTAGAGCCTACAATGGCTATCGTCTGTCCGGCATCCACATGCTGTCCTACCTTAACCAGGTTCTCGGCATTGTTGGCATAAACGGTTTCCAGACCGCAATCGTGGCGCACCACGATGACATTACCCATAGATTCCGTCTTTCTGGAAAGTCGCACATAACCTTCGAGCATCGCCTTGACAGCATCGCCTTTAGAGGTAGAGATACGCAACACATTGTTGTTCTGAAGCGCTGCTTTGCCCACAGGAAGCGGGAAGGAATATTCCTTAGCTCGGAATATCTCAAAGTCTACATTAAATGCCTGACTTTGGGCAAAGAGACCGGGTGTTGCAATACTCACCTGCTGCTGTTCGGCTGCCGTGAATACATTTTTAGCGGGCATAAAGCTGCTCAGCGAGAACACCATGAGTCCTGCCACAGCCATTAGCCTCAATCCTTTTTTTATTCTTTTCATTATTTATTTTTTCTTTCTAAATCCCTATATGTTCTATACACTATTAACTATAAACTATTAACTGAAAAACATCCATTTCTCCCTCTCCGTTCTTACAGAAAAGAAAAAATGGATGTTATCTTGAAAACTATCTGATACTTACCTGTGCTATCAGGCTTTTACTTCAACAAGATGCCTGTAAAGATTCTGCCGCTCTCGATACCCAGCTTTCTGGCAGAGAAATACTCATCGCTATGGGCAAAGGTACAGATGCCACAATCCTGGATATTCTCTTCGGCTACACCGCAATGCAGAAGAATCTGTTTGTTGCAGAGCGGAAGATTGATATGCCATTTCAGCGGCTGCACGATATTACCCTCAGCAGCCAGGCGCTCACGCTCAGCAGGATCTACCGAGAAGGCGGCATTAGGACGCTGTTCGGCTATCTCTTCCATAGGGAAAGCTGCCTGCTCGAACGCCTCGTAAACCTCATCGCCCACCTCGAAATGGTCGAGCGAAATGCCCGGACCTATCACAGCCTTCAACTTCTTCGGGTCGGTATGATAGGTAAACGCCATCTCCTGAATGGTTTTATGCACGATGCGAGCCAGCGTGCCACGCCATCCGGCATGGATGGCAGCCACAGCCTGATGCTCCTCATCATAAAGAAGCACAGGGATGCAATCGGCAGTAGAAACACCGATGCATACACCTTTCTGGTCTGTCATCACAGCATCTACGCCTTCGAGCACCATCTTGCAGATATTCTCAGGCATGGTGAGAAACTCGCCGGCAATATTGCGCACCTCTACTCCATGCACCTGATGGGGCATGATGATATGGGCGGTAGTGATACCGAGCTCAGCAGCCAGACGCTTGCGGTTCTCGGCAACATGCTCGGCGAAATCGCCGCAATATTCGTTGATATTGAATTCGCTATAGTTGCCCTGGCTCACTCCGCCCTTGCGGATAGTAGAGAAAGCCCTGACACCTGGAGCTATGTTATATTCCTTTATCATTTAATTCTACTCGTATTCGAAATCATCGAGGTCATCAACATCCTCGATTTCATCCTCATCAATATATTCTACTACATCCTCGCCCTCTGCAGCCAGTTCCTGCTGGAAGCGAGACATATCCTTGTCACGGTGAACAAGCGTATCTTCGGCAGTAATCTCCTGAAGCTTGTTGCTCTCAGAATTGAGTTCCTTCCAGAGCACATCCTTCAGTTCCTGGATACCCTGTCCGGTAACAGACGAGATGAAGACCACCGGAAGGTCGGTAGGCAAGGTTTCCTTGAGCATTTCAATCAGCTCTTCGTCGAGCAAATCACACTTGGTGATAGCCAGCACGCGATGCTTGTCGAGCATCTCAGGATTGAAGTTCTCCAGTTCGCCCAGCAGTACTTCATATTCTTTCTTGATGTCGTCAGTATCGCCCGGAACCATGAAGAGCAACAGAGAGTTGCGCTCAATATGACGAAGGAATCGCAAACCCAAACCTTTTCCTTCGCTCGCACCCTCGATGATGCCAGGAATATCAGCCATGACAAAACTCTGGTGATCGCGATAATCTACGATTCCCAGCGATGGTTCGAGCGTAGTAAACGGATAGTTGGCAATCTTAGGACGGGCACTTGATACGGCACTCAGCAGAGTTGACTTACCTGCATTAGGGAAGCCCACGAGACCTACATCGGCAAGGAGCTTGAGCTCCATGATGATAGTCATCTCCTGCATAGGTTCGCCCGGCTGCGCATAGCGAGGAGCCTGGTTGGTAGAGGTACGGAACTGGAAGTTGCCCAATCCGCCACGACCGCCCTTGAGGAGCAGCACTTCCTGCCCGTCATAAGCCACATCGCATACGAACTTGCCTGTTTCGGCATTATACACCACGGTACCGCAAGGCACATCGATATAAATATCCTTGCCATCGGTTCCATGACACTTATCACGGCCACCATTTCCACCATGCTCGGCAAAGAAGTGGCGCTGATACTTGAGGTGCAGCAACGTCCAGTAGTTATGGTTGCCGCGGAGATAGATGCTTCCTCCACGTCCGCCGTCGCCACCGTCAGGACCGCCGTTAGGCTGGTACTTTACGTGGCGCAGGTGCATGGAGCCCTTGCCACCCTTACCAGAGCGGCATTGTATCTTTACGTAGTCTACGAAATTGGATTCAGCCATTTGATTATTATAATGTTAAATATTAAATGTTAAGTGTTAAATTATCCCGAAAGGATTATTCCATGTCAACATCAGGCTAAGTTCTCCCCGAAAGGCGTACGCCCAACTTAACATTTAACACTTAACACTTAACATTATATCAATTAGAGTTTGTCAATTACATTGCAAACACGTGCGAAGATCTCATCTACAGTACCGAGACCCTCGATGTGGTGATGAATGCCTTCCTTCTCATACCAGTCGATGAGCGGAGCAGTCTGTGTATGATAAACATTGAGACGCTTCTTGATAGTCTCCTCGTTATCATCAGAACGGCCACTTTCCTTACCGCGGTTAATCAGGCGAGCCATCAACTCATCCTCAGGAACAGCCAACTCAATCATCGCAGCAATCTTATGACCACGCTCAGAAAGCATCTTCTTCAGAGCCTCAGCCTGTGGAGTGGTACGTGGGAAACCATCGAAGATAACACCTGCGTGATCCTTACCGAAGCTGTCGTATACACTTGCGAGGATGTCAATCATCAACTCGTCTGGAATCAACTGGCCATTGTCGATATAACCCTTAGCTGTCTTACCAAGTTCTGTACCGTTCTTGATTTCGTTACGAAGTACATCACCTGTAGAAATGTGACCGAGACCATACTTCTCGATCATCTTGTCGCTCTGTGTGCCTTTACCTGCACCTGGAGCGCCGAAAATTACGATATTTTTCATTTTTACCTTAATATATATATAAAATATTTATGTTGTGTCGAAGACTTAACTATATTTATTAACCCATTTCTGCCCCTTTGGAGACAAAAGAACTGCAAAAACAATTCCAAAGAGAACTGTTACAACGCCTAAAAAAATTAAAGTGTTCATACTTACATCCCCCTATTCTTCTACAATCGTGTAGATATCGCGGAGATTTCTGCCTTCCTGATCATAATCCAATCCATATCCAACGATAAAATCGTTAGGAATTTCCATGACGGTATAGTTGATATCCAGGTCAACCTTCAGATTGCCCGGTTTCACGAGGAGCGAACAAATTTCGATGCTGGCAGGATTTTTCTTCTTCAGTTCATCTATCATGTGAACCATGGTGAAGCCTGAGTCTACGATGTCTTCAATGATAATCACATCGCGGCCTTCCAAATCCTGGTTGATGCCCATAAGAGTCTTCATACTGCCCGTTGAGCTTGTACCTTCGTAAGAAGCATACTTCACAAAAGATATTTCGCTAGGTATCGTAATCATTCGCATCAAGTCGGCTGCAAAGATAAATGCGCCGTTCAATACAGCCAGGAAGACAGGTTTCTTGCCTGCATAATCCTTGTTCAGACGGTCTGCTACGACCTGTACTTTCTTCAGAATCTCAGCCTCAGGAATCGATGTCTTGAAGCTCTTATCCTTGATCTTTACTATGCTCATAGTCTGTTCTATAATAATATTTTCTGCAAAATTACGAAAAAAACATGAAACTTCGTGCTTTCATCAACTATTTTTTGTACTTTTGCATGAAAATAACCGTTTATCTGCATGAGTTGACAAATTATCACGACAGTTCGCGCAGATAATACTAAGATTATCAGATAATATGAAGATTTTCACAAGCGCTCAGATTCATGAGTTGGATAAATACACCATTGAGCACGAACCTATCAGTTCGCTCAACCTGATGGAACGTGCAGCCAAAGCGCTGACACGTGCCATAGAAGAGGAATGGTCTAACCGCACTCCAGTGGTCGTTTTCGCCGGTCCGGGTAATAACGGCGGCGATGCGCTTGCTGTAGCGAGAATGCTCAGCGAGGATGGATATGATGTAAGTGTATACCTCTTTAATGTACAGAACAAACTGTCGGCAGACTGTCTTGCCAACAAGAAGCGTCTGCTGGATGCAAAGAGAGTGAAATTTACAGAGATTACCACCAATCTGGACCCTCCTAAGCTCAATGCAGAAACGCTGGTGGTAGACGGTCTCTTTGGAAGCGGACTCAACAAACCATTGGCTGGCGGATTCGCCGCGATGGTGAAATATATCAACCAGAGTCCTGCCAAGGTAGTAAGCATCGATATCCCTTCGGGACTGATGACCGAGGACAATTCCTATAATATCCATGCCAACATCATCCGTGCCACTCTGACCCTTACCCTGCAGCAGAAGAAACTTTCGATGCTGATGGCGGATAACCAGCAGTACCTGGGCAGACTGCGCGTTCTCGACATCCGACTTTCCCAGGAATTCATCCAGAATACGGAGTGCCGGTGCCGCATACTCGAAGAGAACGACATCCGTCCGCTCCTGAAATCGCGTAGCGACTTTGCTCATAAAGGCAGCATGGGTAATGCGCTGCTCATAGCGGGAAGTTACGGCATGAGCGGCGCTTCGGTATTAGCCACCAAGGCCTGTCTGAGAACAGGTGCGGGCAAGGTTACAGCCCATACCCCAAAACGGAATTATGAAATCATGCAGATTTCGGTACCTGAAGCGGTACTGCAGATGGATGCTGAAGAAACCATATTCAGCGAACCGGTAGATACAGAGATGTTCGATGCGCTGGGCGTAGGTCCCGGATTGGGACAGAACGAGACGACAGCCATCGCCCTCATCGCCCAACTGCGCCGTGCTACCTGTCCGCTCGTCATTGATGCCGATGCGCTCAATATTCTTTCCAGCCACAGGGCGTGGATGCAGCAGTTGCCAAAGAATATCATCATGACACCTCATCCGAAGGAGTTCGACCGGCTTGCCGGAAATGCGAGCAGCAGCTGTACCGAAAGACTGATGAAGGCAAGCGAATTGGCTGAACGACTCCAGGCATACATTATATTAAAGGGACATTATTCTGCACTCTGCCACCCTGACGGGAAGATTGACTTCTGCAGTACGGGCAACAGCGGCATGGCTACAGCAGGCAGCGGTGATGTGCTGACAGGTATCATCACCGGTCTTCTGGCAAGAGGATACAAACAGGAAGATGCCTGTCGACTGGGTATGCATCTTCATGGTCTGGCTGGCGATCTTGCTGCTAAAGATCTGGGCAAAGAGAGCCTCATCGCCAGCGACATTATCCAGTATCTTCCGAAAGCATTTCTCAGATTGGAAGAATAATGAGCAAGAAATAAGAATATCCATAAAAGTCAGGAGTTCTCGGCTTCTGACTTTTTTACTTGTTTCTGCGCATCATAGAACCTTACTTCCAAGGTTCTCCTTAAATCATCGCGACGGTCCATATTCAACTTTTTGCGGATATGGCAACGCTGGCTGGTGATATTTGATTCACTCTTATTGAGTTCTGCACAAATTTCCTTTAAAGTATGCCCCTGAAGAATCAGCTTGCATATTTCCTTTTCGCTGAACGTAAGACCATCACAAACCTGATCCCATGCCACTCTATTCAATTCTTCATTAAACAGATGTTCAGAAGCATGGGTAATAATCTTCTCCCGGACATCAGGAGTCAGACGCTTCATCAGGCTTTCTGCTGCTTCCGGTTGATTATCCTTCAAATCGGCAAGCATATTCAACGCCTTGTTTTCAACCCGACCCATCCGTTTCGGCTGGCGTAACCCCTTGGTTACAATACTCATATTATATACTGCCACATAAACCAGCATCACGAAACCCAGGAAAATAGTCTTCATACTGAACAGAGCTGGCATAAGCGGAGCGGTAAACAGGTATATCAGCAATATCGGTATCATACCCACCGTGATGATGGTGCAAGTCTTGTACAAGGTTTGGCTTAACGCTGTAATAGCCAGGATAAAGACAACAAACAGGTTGCAGATAACGCTCAAATTATCATTGGGCAAACCAAAATTGATACAAAATACGCTATCAAGAGCCAGTTTGGCGAACATCAGAAGGTAAAGAGAAGAAATACCTTTCACGAAAGCAATCTTCCGCTTCCAAATGAGGAACTGCAGGAGGCAGAACACGAATGTATGCAAACAGCAAAGGCTTAAACCATAAGATTCTTTCGTCACCAGAAAGAGCATAATATGATAAGGTATGATAATCAGCTCGCTTATCGTCAGAAGTAGAAAGGCGATAATGCGTCGGCGGTCTACCACACCACAATATTGAGGGCATAAATGATGCTCTACCCTCATAATCAGGTTTACAATGTCATTCTTCAGTTTCATTTCGTTTTGGTTATTTTATTGAATCTTACTTATACTTTCGTAAGTCAAACGGCTCTTTTTCTTGGAAATTGCCATTTTTTTTAGGGAACTATTGATTTCGGCTGCAAAATTACAAATAATATCAGAAATTCTTGTTCAATTATCAGAAAATCGTACAACTTTAACGATTTTAAGCATAAATCAGTGCACTTTTTAGGGGGAGGCCGTCCGAAAACTTAATTAGGGAAGCAAACAACTGAATTGAGCATTTTTTCTTTTGCTCTTTATAGTTAATTAACCTCGTATATTCTTAATTATCAATTATTTTATGTATCTTTGTAGT
>NZ_CDRSSE010000069.1:0-11444 GCF_977051555.1 Segatella sp. | reverse complement strand
TGTGGGAACAAAACGACGAAAAATTAACTTTGCTGTTTCTCAACAATGGAACCCATAGCGATTTGTTTTGACTATAATGTAAATTCATATACAAACATTGTATTATAATTACTCTAACAGCCATTGTACGACAAGCGCACGGAGGCAGAGTGTATGGATATATTTGATTGTTGGATTTATATAGTGAAGAATATGATGGCGTAACAACCAAGGTGGTTAACCAAGCCATAAGAAACAATCCAGATAAGTTTCCTTCTGGATATGTTATCGAACTGACTAACAGCGAGAAAGAGCATGTGGTCAAAAATTTTGACCACCTCGAAACATTGAAGTTTTCTCATGCAACAGTAAAGGGATTTACAGAGCAAGGACTTTATATGCTTGCCACAATATTAAAATCACCAATGGCAACAGCCACCGCCATTGCCATCATTGATACTTTCACTCAACTTCGCAAGTTGGCAAGAACCATAGACAAAGTGAATGAGGATGCAAAGGAGCAGGGCATTTTACCAGACAAAGCAACAGAAGGTAAGATACAAGCTGCTATGAACGAAGTCTTCGCAGATAAACTGCCATTAAAAATGCGCAAATTGACTTTTGGAGTTAATTTAGGGGTTCTGAAATTTTCTATAGAAACCACAAGAGAATCTAAAGAATAAAACAACATAAAAAGGAGGGAAGAATATGAAGACTATAATTGATTACTTGGGGGCACAACTAAAAGGAGAACTTGACAGACTTTGGGCAGACGGAACACTCAATGAGGAAAAAGTAGAAAGTTTCCGCACACTCCATGAAAGGACTCCATATCATAAGAAAATGTTTACTAAACTCTTTGAGGAGGCGGAGATTGCGAAGTTCACCCCAACAGAGTTGAAAGAATATGAGGATAGTTTGAAGGCGTATCGTGATGTCAAGAACTCTATAGATACGGCTTTGGAAAAGGGCCGTGAGGAAGGTATGGCGAAAGGTATGGAAAAAGAAAAGCTAGCCACAGCTCGCCGCCTCCTGTCAATGGGCCTTTCTGATGAGCAAGTAGCAACAGCCACCGAACTTCCATTGGAGGAAATCCAGAAAATGAAGGAACAAGCCTGAACCGGACTGAAGGCCCAGAAGCCCCTAGCCCTAGGTAATTACGGACACAAAACTGTCGCCCTGTAAGTACAAAAGCTTCAAAGTATCAGGTTGGGGTAAGCCTGAATTAATAGATAAATACGAGTTACAAGAGGTAGAACTACGTTTACCTATTCCTAGTGAAACTGGTGGTCAAACTGGTGGTCAAACTGGTAATCAAACAGGATCTCCAAAAACAATTGAAAAAGTTTTTGAATTAATAAAAGAAAATCCGTATATAATCCATCGTCTCATCATCGAAACAACAATATTCAATAGGCGGCTCTCAATTCCGGGAGCCGCCTATTTTTCTTTCTCCTCCCCCTTTTCAAGTATTTTTTCCCTAAAACCTTGGAAGTTACGAGGAAAAGTCGTATCTTTGCCAACGAATAGCAATATTGCGTCCACGACCTTATAAAGCGTAAGCAGATGGCAAGATTTATAGACCCACGTGTTGACTGGGCTTTCAAGAGGATATTTGGAAGCGAAGACACGAAAGAATGTCTGATTACATTCCTAAACGGACTGTTTGAAGACGAGTTGGTAATTAAGGACGTGACGTTTGCCAAGACCGAAAAACTTGGCTTGCGCCCCGATGACCGTGGTGTGGTCTTCGATGTCTATTGCATCACAAACGAAGGCAAGCATGTCATCGTTGAGATGCAGAAGAAAGAGCAGGAATACTTTGCCGACAGGGCATTGTATTACACGGCACGTGCCATTGTGCAGCAAGGCATCCGTGGAATCTGGGACTACCACTTGGCTCCAGTCTATACGGTATGTTTCATGGATTTTGTATCGCAAAGTCCGATACTTAAGGAGTTTCGCACCGATTTGGTGCTCACCGACTTGCAGACACGCCAACGAGTGTCCGACAGGATGCGTATTGTGTACCTCCAGTTGCCATTGTTCGACAAGCATACGGAGGCAGAGTGTATGGATATATTTGATTGTTGGATTTATATAGTGAAGAATATGAACATGTTTGAACAGATGCCATTCAGCGAGAAGTATCCAGTCTTCCGCAAGTTGGCAGAAATAGGCGACCTCCGCAAGCTCTCCCGAGAGGAACTAGAGCTGTATGACGAGGACATCAAGAATATGCGTGATATATATGCCACCAGAAAATTCGATGAAAAAAGAGGTATGGAAAAAGGTATGGCGAAAGGTCGTGCTGAAGGTGAACTGTCTAAAGGTTTGGAAGTAGCCCGTAATTTGTTGGCAATTGGTATGTCTTGGCCTCAAATCGTGCAGATAACTGGATTAACAGAAGAACAGCTGAAGCAACTTCAGCTGTAGTGTATGTCCATTATTTATATAGTGAAGAATATGAACATGTTTGAACAGATGCCATTCAGCGAGAAGTATCCAGTCTTCCGCAAGTTGGCAGAAATAGGCGACCTCCGCAAGCTCTCCCGAGAGGAACTAGAGCTGTATGACGAGGACATCAAGAATATGCGTGATATATATGCCACCAGAAAATTCGATGAAAAAAGAGGTATGGAAAAAGGTATGGCGAAAGGTCGTGCTGAAGGTGAACTGTCTAAAGGTTTGGAAGTAGCCCGTAATTTGTTGGCAATTGGTATGTCTTGGCCTCAAATCGTGCAGATAACTGGATTAACAGAAGAACAGCTGAAGCAACTTCAGCTGTAGTGTATGTCCATTATTTATATAGTGAAGAATATGAACATGTTTGAACAGATGCCATTCAGCGAGAAGTATCCAGTCTTCCGCAAGTTGGCAGAAATAGGCGACCTCCGCAAGCTCTCCCGAGAGGAACTAGAGCTGTATGACGAGGACATCAAGAATATGCGTGATATATATGCCACCAGAAAGTTCGATGAAAAGAGAGGAATGGAAAAAGGAATGGCGAAAGGTATGGAAATAGGTATGGCGAAAGGTATGGAAAAAGAAAAGCTTGCCACAGCTCACCGCCTTCTATCAATGGGCCTTTCAGATGAGCAAGTATCAACTGTCACCGAGCTTCCATTGGAGGAAATCCAGAAAATGAAGGAACAAGCCTGAAACTAGCTGAACTTTCAGAAACTCAAATACAGGATATGAGACGTTTCTTTGGGTTCAAGGAGACGTCTCTTTTAGTTTAAAGAGATAGTTTCTTAGGTTGAAGGAGACTGCTTCTCGAGTTGAAGGAGACTGCTTCTCGAAGGTTGCCACTAGGCTCAGCAGCTCTGCCGAGCCTAGTGACAACACCTTTTAATCGTACAACTACAACCCTTATTGTCGTACAACCATAAACCTTTTAGTTGTACAACCATAAACCTTTTAGTTGTACAACCATAACCCTTTCAGTTGTACAACCATAACCCTTTCAGTTGTACAACCATAACCCATTCAGTTGTACAACCATAACCCATTCAGTTGTACAACCATAACCCATTCAGTTGTACAACCATAACCCATTCAGTTGTACAACCATAACCCATTCAGTTGTACAACCATAACCCATTCAGTTGTACAACCATAAACGCAAGCCCGCCAGGCGTTCTTTTTACGCCTAGCGGGCTTGCGTTTTTTACTTTCTGAACTTTCTCATGTGGTTCAAGTACGGGCTAGGAGCTTCTGCCCCTTCGGGCATGTGGAGCCAACTTGCGAAATTTGAGATTAGGAGAAACTGTTTCTGAGTAATTTACTGATAACTTGAAGGATTCTTGCTGTTTTTTTTGGTGCTTTCAAGAAAATAGCTTATTTTTGCACCATAATTCAGTTAAACGTTTTAAAAGGAGATGGATATGAAACGGATAGAAGAACGATATATCAGCTTGCTTACCGATTTCGGTTTTAAGCGTATCTTTGGGACAAAGCCTAATAAGGATTTGCTCATCAATTTCTTGAATTCACTGTTTGATGGTTTTCAGGTTATCAAGGATGTGAAGTACTTGAATAGTGAGCACGTTGGTGATGTTTTTGCCGAACGCAAGGCCATCTTTGATGTATATTGCGAAAATGAGCATGGTGAAAAGTTCATCGTTGAGATGCAGAATGCTTATCAGAAGTACTTCAAGGATCGTTCTTTGTTCTATTCTACTTTTCCTATCCGTGAACAGGCTCCAAAGGGGGCTGAATGGAACTTCAAACTTGAACATGTATATACGGTTGCTCTGCTGAACTTTGACTTGGAAGAAGAGGCATTTGACAAGAATGATATCAACCATGATGTGGGTTTGCTTGACAAGAAGACTCTTAAGGTTTTTAATGACAAACTATCTTTCAAGTATGTTGAGATAGCGAAGTTCAATAAGACAGAGGAGGAACTTGATACGCTTTATGATAAGTGGTTGTATGTGTTGAAAAACCTTTCCCGATTGGATAAACGTCCTGCTGCCTTAAAAGAGAAAGTATTTACTAAACTCTTTGAGGAGGCGGAGATTGCGAAGTTCACCCCAACAGAATTGAAAGAATATGAGGATAGTTTGAAGGCGTATCGTGATGTCAAGAACTCCATAGATACGGCTTTGGAAAAGGGGCGTGAGGAAGGTATGGCGAAAGGTATGGAAATAGGTATAGCGAAAGGTATGGAAAAAGAAAAGCTAACCACAGCTCGCCGCCTCCTGTCAATGGGGCTTTCAGAAGAGCAAGTATCAACAGTCACCGAGCTTCCGCTGGAGGAAATCCAGAAATTGAAAGAACAAGCCTGAACCGGACTGAAGACCCAGAAGATATAAGGTCACGCAGATTTCGCAGATGACGCAGATATTTTTTTGCGCTGAATGTTTGAGGTCACAATTTGTGACCTCAAACGGCAGAGGTGGTAACCGCTACTCAACTTATAGTTGAAAAATCAGCAACATCAATCGCCTCATTCAAGTACTTCATTCAGCTACTTCAAGTGCTTCATTCTGCTACTTCAGTCACTTCATTCAGCCAACGAAATTGACTCTTCCACCCAACGAAGTCGAATCTTCCACCCAACGAAGTCGAATCCGTCACCCAGCGCAGTCGTATCTTTAACCCAGCGCAGTCGTATCCGTCGCCTCAATGAAACGTATGAACTTGTACAATGACGTGCATGATGCGAAAGAGGCTCTTTTGATGGGAGCCAGGACGCTTCTGAAATTACGTCCCGACGTATCTTTTGCTACGTCGGGACGCATTTTTTGCTGCATCGGGACGTAGCAAATGCTGCATCGGGACGCAATTTTCATTTCCTCAGTTAGCTATGATTCCTCCTCTCTCCAGCCATTTAGCAAAGAAGCGGTCGCTAACCAGATAGCCAGTCGGAGTCTTGCTTACCAACTGCTTATCCACCAATGCCTTCAACGCCGTCTTTACGCTGCTCGTGGCTGGAAGATGGTGGGTGCTGATAAACTGCTGGCTTAACGGCGAAGCTACCAGATGCTCACGAGCTATCGCCCCCAAAAGCATCTGCTGGTTCTCTGTTAGCCAGGCACAATAGTTCTGATAAGTCATCGCCTGCTCCTCTATCAGCTCCAGAATCACCTCGTCTACCAAAGACTTCGTAATCTCGGAAGAAGCATGCTCGTAGATGCCGTGCAATATCGACTGCACATACCAGGTTACACTATCAGACTGCTGATAAATATAAGAAAAGGTGGATTCATCTATCGACCTATGCTGAGATGCCAGCAAGCGATTGGCAAACTCCCGATACACCTGCTCCCCGATGCAAGGCAAGGACAACACCAGCGAACTCTGGAAGAAAGGACGGCTTGCCGACAGAAACATCTCCTGCATCATGTGCTGCTGACTGCCCGAAAACACGAAATATACATTCGGTAAGAACTGGATATAAGAACGGATCATCGCCTCAACCCCATCCTCCGAATAGCTTAATATCTGCTGAAACTCATCAATGGCAATGTAGCAGCGCTTTCCCGACTGCTTCAAATACTCAAAGATTCGCTTCAGACTCTCCCTCCCCTCACTCGGTTTCAAGTCTAAAGAAAAAGAAGGAATGCCAGTCAATTCATCAATCGTCAGAGTAGGTCGCCAACTGTTGAAGAATTCCTGTACCTTCCGAAGAGCAGATTGAGAAACAGTATCCAGCTTTCCGATGATTTCAGAAGCCATCAGCTGCACCATCTGCTCCAGATTCTTGGTGGCAAAGATGTCGAGATAAAAGCACTTCACTCCCTCATATTGCTCCTCCATTTGATGGAATACATGATGGATTAATCCCGTCTTACCCATACGGCGTGGGGCAACAAGCGTGATGTTACGCTCATTATGCAGCGAAGAAATCATCTTCTCAGTCTCTTTCTGGCGGTCGCAGAAATACTCTGCGCCCTTATAGCCATATACCACAAAAGGATTGTTCAATCTTGCCATATCTTGTTATTATTCATTATACAAACATTCATTGCGTTTTTTACGCAACGCAAATTACGCAATAAAAAACGAGACCGCCAAATGTTTTCTAGTTTTTTAATATTTATTATCTCCTAAAGGCGCAGATTACCATATACACCTTATTATATACATAGAAGAAAAGCGCGCCGGAATGCAAACGTTTGCACAAGAAAATCACTTGATTTGCATCAATTTTTGAACAAGCTAATGAAATAAATCGTAACTTTGCCAACGAAAAAGAATACAACTTACAATTAGCAATCACAAAATACAATGATAATTATGAAGAAGATATATTTCACCCTCATCGCCGTAATGGCACTCACGCTTGGAGCATGCTCTAGCAGCAATGACCCTGATCTTCCAGATCCAACTCCTGCTCCTACCCCATCTCCCGAGCCAGAACCTGAGCCAAGTCACAATTCACAAGGCTGGGCTAGCGATTATAGCGGCGTTATGCTGCAAGGATTCTCATGGGATTCTTATAATGAATCACAATGGAAGGTTTTAGAGAAACAGGCTGATGATTTGAAAGATTACATCGACCTTGTATGGCTTCCACAAAGCGGTAAATGTATGGAGACCACTCAGGTGATGGGATATATGCCATATTACTACTTCAATCAGAACTCTTCGTTCGGTACAGAGGCAGAACTCAGAAGTCTGATTACTAAGTTTAAAGCCGCCGGTATAGGTGCAATAGCTGATGTTGTGGTAAATCACCGCAATACAGACGGCTGGTTCACCTTCCCAGCAGAAACCTACAAGGGAGTGACCTACCAGATGTTGTCTACCGATATCTGCAAGAATGATGATGAAGGAAAAACTGCAACCCAGGCTGCCACAGACGGTGTAAGCCTCAGCCAGAACAATGATGAGGGAACCGATTTTGGCGGTTGCCGTGATATCGACCATAAGAGCGAGAATGTGCAGAAGGTGATCAAAGCATATCTGAAATATCTGAAGGACGACTTGGGTTACACAGGTTTCCGCTATGATATGGTGAAAGGTTTCGATGGTAGCCATGTTGCCGACTACAATGATGCAACAGGTGTAGAATTCTCTGTAGGTGAATATTGGGACGGTAACGACATGATAGAAAGTTGGATAAAAAGAACCAACAAGAAGAGCGCAGCCTTCGACTTCCAGTTCCGTTATAACGTACGCGATGCCGTAAACGGAGCGGCTAACGGAAAGGTGACAACATCTTCAGACTGGTCAAAACTCAACAGTAACGATAATCTTATGCACGATGCCAATTATCGTCGTTATGCGGTTACTTTTGTAGAAAATCATGATACACAGAAACGCTCTGAATCAGAACAGAACGACCCTCTGCGCAAAGATACCATAGCAGCAAATGCCTATCTGCTTGCTATGCCAGGCACACCATGTATCTTCCAGCCACACTGGAATGCTTATAAGTCTGAGATAAAGGAGATGATTGCAGCCCGCAAATATGCTGGTATCACCAATATGAGCAATTATGCCAACAAGCAGAGCAAGAAAACTCTTTATGTGAACGAGGTTACTGGTACTAAGCACAAACTTCTTGTGGCTGTAGGTAATGATGCAGCAGGATATGCAGGAGAAACAGGCTATACTAAGATTCTTTCCGGTTATCACTATGCCTATTTCCTCTCTAATGATGCAGAGACCTCTTGGACTAGCATGCCTTCTGGCTCATACGAGGAAGGTTTCAAGACCACACTTACTGCAGTCAGCCAGACTGAGGGAGCCAAATTGGTTTATACCTTAGATGGTTCAAATCCTACTGCGAAGAGCATAACTGTAGAAAGTGGTAAGGAAATCAGCATCAATGGTACTTGTACCTTGAAGGTTGGATTGCTTGTGAATGGTGAAGTTAGAAATATCGCCACACATCAATATACGATTGAGAAGTTCAAGGCATATAAATTTATGGTTTATGTGAATGCCGATGCTGTGAAATGGAGCCCATTATACTGCTATACATGGAAGAAAGCAGCATCTGTTGAGTGGCCTGGTGAAAAGATGACAGAAACAAAGACCATCGGTGGTAAGACATGGTATTACAAGGAAGTCAGCATTGATAATGCAACCGAGTTGGTGAATGTCATATTCAATAATGGCGCAGATAAGCCGCAGACTGTAGATATAACAGGTCTCACCAGTACGGCTTACTTCGAAATCGAAACATCCAAGGAAGGAAAGAAATATAAAGTGAAGGATGTTACTGCAGAATACAACAAATAAGTTCAAAGAATAGTTTCAGTTTTTAGTTTAAGTTTTTTAGTTTTAAGTTTTTAGGTTTATTAAGGTTTATGTTTTTAGGTTTAGTTTTGTGTGAACAAAATTATTAGTTAGTTGTTTTAGGTTAGGAAAAAGAGGTATACCCAAGATTCGTCTTCGGGATATACCTCTTTTCTTATTCTATTCAAGTTTCGCAAGTGAGGGAATTAATTGAAGTTAAAGAAGTTATCACTCCCTACGGTCGTTCGGGAAGTTAAAAGACAATAGTCTTTTGTCGTAAAACGTAGGACATTTGTCCCTTAACTTCCCTCTAACTTCTCTAACTTCCCTTAACTTCCCCATATGCGAAAGTTCAGTTATCTATATTATCTTTCACGTTGGTCAGCACCCCACATCAGTTTCTCTCTCAGGGTAGAGAAATAACGCTGGTTGCGCTGCTTTACAATCTTGATGCTATGAGGAGCCTTGCGGATGATAAGGCGGGTTTCCTCCGTCATACGCTCACTACGACCATCGATGGCTACCAGATAGTTGTGGCTGCGACTCTCGATATCGAGCGTGATGACTGCCGTATCGTTGATGACGATAGGACGGATGTTCAGACTGTGAGGAGCCACCGGAGTAAGACAGATGCTGCCACTCTGCGGAATGATGATAGGACCGCCATTAGAGAGATTGTATGCCGTAGAACCAGTTGGCGTGGTAACAATCAGTCCATCAGCCTGATAGGTAACGAGGAATTCGCCATCTACCTGCGTACGGATGGAAATCATCGAAGCATCATCACGCTTCAGCACGGCGATATCGTTAAGGGCGAAAGGATTGCCGGCAAGGATGCCACCTTCTGCCTCCACCTGAATCACCGCATGCTCCTCTATCAGGCATTCACCTGAATAAAGACTATCCAGAGCCGACTCTATCTCGCTAGGCAGCACATCAGCAAGGAATCCCAATCTGCCCATATTCACACCAATGATAGGTGTACCTTTGGCACCTACCCGGCTCGCCGCCTTGAGGAAGGTACCGTCACCACCCATAGAGATGACGTAATCCACATCAAAGTTATAATCCTCGAACACCCCAGCCGCCTTCACATCGAGATGCTGGTCGCGGGTAAGAAACTCATAGAAAGCATTCTCCACATAAACTTCAGCCTCCTTCTTTTCGAGATAAAGAAGGATTTTCTCTATCGAAGCCGACTTCTTAGCCTGGTATTCATTACCAAATATTGCGAATTTTAAATGTTGTTGTGCCATTTATTTTGTTATTTCAATAATTATTCTTACTTTTGCAAAGGTAATCATATTATTTGAATAACAAGACAAAAAACAAATAAATTATGGCTAAGGTATATGAATTTCTTGCCAATGGCTTCGAGGAAATCGAAGGATTGGCTCCGGTAGACATCCTCCGCAGAGGTGGTGTAGACATCAAGACTGTAAGTGTAACGGGTACTGAATGGGTAGAAACATCGCATGGTGTGACCATCAAGGCTGACCTGAAGTTTGAGGATATTGAAAGTTTTGAAGATGCTGACATGCTGATGATTCCAGGCGGAATGCCAGGCAGCACAAACCTCAACGAGCACGAAGGTGTGCGCCAGGCGCTCATCGCCCAGCACAAGGCAGGCAAGCGAATCGGTGCCATCTGCGCAGCTCCGATGGTTCTGGCAAGCACAGGCATCCTCGAAGGCAAGAAGGCTACCTGCTATCCTGGCTTCGAGCAGTATTTCGGCGAGAATACCGAATATACCGCCACCCTCTTCCAGGAAGACGGCAACGTGATTACGGGCGAAGGTCCTGCCGCAACCCTCCCATACGCTTACAAGATATTGAGCTACTTCGTAAGCAAGGAAACTGTAGCTGCCCTGCAGGATGGCATGATGTATGATCATCTCATGCAAAGCAAGTAAGCCCTATAAACTATAAATTATAAACTATTAATTAGTAACAAAGTGGATTACGTAATCATAGTAGCCGGAGGCAAGGGCCTCCGCATGGGAAGTGAGATTCCAAAGCAGTTCTTGCCGGTAGCGGGCAAGCCTATCCTGATGCGCACCATCGAGCGTTTTCATGAATACGACCCTGCATTGAACATCATCCTGGTTCTGCCGGAGAGTCAGCAGGCATACTGGCATCAGCTCTGCGAGGAGCACCATTTCGACATCAAGCACCAGATAGCCAATGGTGGCGACACCCGTTTCCAGTCATCCAAGAACGGACTGGCTCTCATTCCTGATAATGAAGATGGCGTTGTGGGCATTCACGATGGCGTGCGTCCATTCGTATCTAAAGAAGTCATCGAGGAATGTTTCGAGACGGCTCGCGAAGAATATGCAGCCATCCCTGTATATGCCGTAACCGATACCCTGCGCTATATCGACCAGCACGGAGGTGGAAAGAACGTGCTGCGCAGCGATTACCGCGTGGTGCAGACTCCCCAAACCTTCGACATCGGTCTGGCAAAGCAGGCTTTCAACCAGGAATACAAGGAACAGTTTACCGATGATGCTTCGGTGGTAGAAAGTCTTGGCTGTCAGGTTGCGATGGTAGAGGGTAATCGTGAGAACATCAAGATTACTACCCCATTCGACATCAAGATAGCTGAAGCTTTGCTGGGGTAAAGCGAAACAACAAGGCATAAATCGGGTAGGAGGTAAATGCTAATCACAAAAGGCATTTGCCTCCTATTTTCACACTTACCGACCTCCCACACCACCGTACGTGCGGTTCCGCATACGGCGGTTCCTATTTTGGATGCCATTCGAG
>NZ_CDRSSE010000068.1:0-12671 GCF_977051555.1 Segatella sp. | reverse complement strand
AGCAAGTTGTGCGCCCTTACGTTCGGGCTACGCCCTCTCTACAGGGCGCACAACTCTATCTGCTTGCAAAGGTAATCATTTTCCATCAGTTTTCCACCTTTCTGTGTCTACTTTTTGAGGGGCAGCACTATTCGTTATACTTTTTTAATCTCTCTTTTTATCTGCTTTCAGAAAAAAGATGTACTTTTGCCGCTCAATTCATGAAAGACTGAAATTTGGTTATACAAAAACATTATTAAGGAAGCAAAGGACTTCTGTTATATTTTATAGTATGGACAAGAATGAGAGAAAGAATAACGGGCAGGAGACGCCCGCTGAAGCGAATAAGGATCATTCCGCTGATGCGAATAGAGTAAAGGAAGTATATAAGGTGACGATAGCGGGAAGCATCATCAATGTGGTGCTGCTCGTACTGAAGTTTGCTGCAGGTATCCTCGGACATTCGGCAGCTATGATAGCGGATGCCATCCACTCGCTTACCGATTTCGCCACCGATGTGGTGGTACTGGTATTCGTAAAACTGGGCAATAAGCCGATGGACAAGGACCATGATTATGGTCATGGCAAATACGAGACGCTTGCCACAGCCATCATCGGCATCTCGCTCTTTGTGGTGGGAGTGATGATCTGCTATTCGGGTGTTACCAAGACCTATCGTGCCATCTGCGGCGAAACACTCCAGCAGCCGGGCATTGTTGCCTTGCTGGCAGCCATCTTGAGCATCGTGATGAAGGAGTGGGCTTATCAGTTTACGGTAAAAGCCGGAAAGAAATATCATTCTGAGGCTGTGGTGGCGAATGCATGGCATCATCGCAGCGATGCTTTATCGAGTATCGGAACGATGTTCGGTATAGGTGGCGCCATCATCCTGGGAGAAAAATGGGCGGTGCTCGATCCGCTGGCTGCCATCGTGGTGAGTGCCTTCATTATCAAGGCTGCCTGGGGACTGGTGATGCAGTCTGTGAAAGAACTGACGGATGCCAGTCTTCCAGAAACGGAGGAAGATGAAATTCTGAAGATTGCGAACGAAGAGAAGGGTGTAGGAGAGATTCATAACCTGCTAACCCGTCGCATCGGAAACAAGATTGCGATAGAAATGCACGTCCGCATGCCGGGTTCTCTTTCGCTTTATGAGGCGCATGAGCATGCTACTCATATCGAAACGAAACTGAAGCAGCATTTCGGTGCAGATACCCATGTGGGAATTCATCTCGAACCGATTAAAGTGAACGGAAAATATCAGAAACCGGAATAACTGAAATAAAAGGAAATAGCCGGAATAAAAGGAAACGAGCCTTGACGGAAGGAAGAAACCTCCATCAAGGCTCGTTTTATTTATTGGCAGTTTATTACCAGCCGAGATTTATGCTGGCTCCTGCCATAATCCACAAACCTGGCTGCTTAACGGCAGTAAGGTCGTAGTAGCGGTGGCAAGTGATATTGTCGGCCTTTACGAAGATATTGTATTTCTTCTCGTCCCACATCAGTTTGCAATCCACCTTGGTGTATGGATGATAGCCATTCATTCTCTGCTGCCATCTTACACTCCACGAAGCTGAAAGCTTGCTCCAAATCTGATGATCCAGTCCGAATACAGCCTTGTGCTTGAGATACTCCAATGCATAGAGCGATCTCAGGATGTTGGTCTCGGTCTTATGATCCTGATAAATGTAAGCATAACCCAACTTGATGCGGGTAATGAAACTGTTTGGTACCAACTCTCTCATGTAGATAGTAGCATCTACGTTGTAGCCCATGTTGTTGAGCTTTCCGATATTCATCACGTGATACTTATGGTCAGCCAAATCCGTTTCAGAAGTCTGAACCCAGTCAATCATGTTGGTGCCGTGCGCATAGAATCCGCTTACGGTTGCTGCAAAACCAGTCTGGCGATATTGGGTTCCTATCTTGAAGGTTGAATTCTTCTCAGGGCTCAGGTTGATATCGCCTTGCTGCACAACATTACTTATGTATAAGTCGGTGTAGGTAGGCATTCTCAAAGCCTTGTTCCAGGAAACGTAGAACTTCCAGTTGTCGTTAGGACGATAACTCATATCCACACCAGGATAGAAGCGGAAGTCGTTGTCCAAACCGGTATTCTTGTTTGCCAAGACACCAGCCGACAAGGTGAAACCGCCGAAGATGAAGTTGTGCTCCAGCATGATGTTGGTATTGGTGCGCTCATCCTTTCGGGTATATTGACGGTCAGAACCAGAGATGTCTTTGTAGTCTTTCTCTGCGAGTTCTTCGCCCAATGCAGTAGAGTAGATGCACTCCTTGCTGATGTCGAAACCGACTGCCGTCTTGCCCAATGCCCAAGCCACGTTGGCATTCAGTCCACCACCATATACATCAAGGTCGTGATAGTTCTCGCCTGCCTTGGCTCCAGCCATACCGCGAATCAACTGATAGTGGTCCTTGAAATTGTTATAATAGAATTGAGGTGCAATCTCCCAGGTCTTCTCCTGGTTATGCAGACTCAGGTTGAGAGAAGCCAGACCATGGTCAGTCTTCTCATATTGGTTGTTGTATTTGGCGCTGTAGAAAGTGTTGGCACCATAGCTCTGGCTAGCAATGCCCAACTGGGCGATGATGTCGAAGCGCTGGTCGTAAGAGAAAGAGAGATTGCCGTAGCCCTGTCCCTTCTCGAAGTCGCTGTTCTCCGTGCCGCCATCCGAGCGCTTGTAACCTCCGCTTAGGGAATAAGCCTGAGTCCACTTGCCTGTTTCAAAAGCCGTCTGAATACGTCCCTGTGCTCCGAAACTTCCAAAGCTTCCGCCTTCTACACTTGCAGATCCCCCCTCTCTCTTTGCCTTCTTGGTTACGATGTTGATGGCACCGTTGAAGGCTGATGTTCCGAATACGCGCGATGCTGCCCCCTCGAGCACTTCGATGTGGTCGATGTCGGCAAGAGCTACAGGAAAATCAGAAGCATTGTGACCAGTCTGTGGATTGGAAATGTTGACGCCATTCAAGAGAATGGTAATCTGGTCAAAGGTTCCACCATTGATGGAGATATCCGTCTGAACACCAAAGCCACCACGCTGACGGACATCCACGCCGGTAGCTAATTTCAATACATCGTTGATAGTCTGCGCAGCCGCACGATGAATATCGTCGCGGGTAATGACAGACACAATCTTAGGTGACTGCTCTACAGTCATCGGCGCACGAGATCCGGTAACGCTCACCGCATCTAGCTCGTAAGCCTTTCCGCCCTTGTAGAGGGTAGAATCAACCTTGGCTCCCTCTGTGCTTACGCCTGCTGCCTTAGCATGGCTCAGGGTAGCAACGCTGAGTGCACCAACAAGTACCTCTCTTCCCAAAACTGCGAAGAGCGAGTAATTCTTGTTAGAGAATCGGTTGAACTTCAAGCTGTTGCGCTTGTTGAAAATTGTTTTGTACATTAAATTAAATGTTTATAAATGAATAATAAATCGAAGCCTTCCGCCTTCCCGGCTTTCGGCATTCGGGGTGCAAAGGTACTGCCTTTTGGGCAATTGACAAAATAAAATGTGAATTATTTTTTAATCTGCCGATGCAAAGTTAATGCAAATCAAGGTCGGTTTCCCACCTTGCAAATCGTATTCAATTCAGCCTCCTCGTGGCATAAAAAAGTATTAATTAGGCATAATCCTCAATAGGGTGATGCGATTTTCTTAAAGAAACATTCGCTTTTTCAGATTATTCTTGTATCTTTGCAGTTGATATGGGCAGCATTCTGCAAACGGAATACTGCTGTCGCAATTTTATAGTAATTAGAAATTAAAAAGAAAGGAACAGATAAGATGGAAAAGATCAACGTAAAAGAACTGAATGATAATGTCTTCGAGACTATTGGTAAGGAGTGGATGCTGGTTTGCGCCGGCAATAAGGATAAGTTCAATATGATGACCGCCTCTTGGGGCTGCCTGGGATGGCTTTGGAATAAGCCGGTGGCTGTGGTCTTTATCCGTCCGGAGCGTTTCACCCACGGCATTATTGAGGAGAATGAATTCATGACCCTCTCTTTCCTCGGCAACAGCGAGGAGGCTCGGAAGATTTATAACTTCTGCGGTTCTAAGAGCGGACGCGATTTGGATAAGGCGAAGGAAACAGGACTGATTCCTGTAGAAACCGATAACGGCAGCATCGCATTCGAGCAGAGTAGACTTACCCTGGAATGTCGCAAACTCTATAAGGACAATATGACAGCAGAGAAGTTCCTCGATAAGGACCTGCTCCAGTGGTATGGTGCCAAGGGTGGATTCCACGATGTTTATGTTGTGGAGATTACCAATGCTTATAAAAAGTAAGGATTAAAATATGGCTCAAGAACAAACAGCAATTCGTGAACGCCAGAAAACCAGGCTCAAGGAGCCGGGGCGTTACGTGGTAATGATGTTCAACGACGACTTTACACCGATGGACTTCGTGGTGGAAATCCTCGAAACCATCTTCTTCAAGTCGCAGGCTGAGGCAGAAGCAATCATGCTCAAGGTTCACCACGAAGAGAAAGCCGTGGTGGGCACCTACAGCTATGACATCGCCAAGAGTAAAGTGGAGAAAGCTATGGAGAAAGCCCGTACGCAGAAGTTTCCGCTTAAACTCACTTATATGCCTGAATAGGCGTTGATTTCGGGGAAATATCCCCAATATATGCTAAGAAAAAGAAAGGAAAGAATAGAATGGACAGTATGGGATTGACCCGATATATGAGTGTTCTGATGGATGATGCGATGAAGCAGGCACGGTTCTTCGACCACGAGTTCGTGATGCCCGAGCACATGCTTCTGGCGCTGCTCAGGCAGTATGCATTCTGTCAGGCGCTGCAGGAGGAAGGCGTAGATAGCCTTAGAATGCACGAAGACTTGGTGGGATGGCTCGCCAAGCAGGAGCGTGTGCCTAATACCGTCAAGTATCTGCCAGAGCCGTCGTCGCTCTTCAAGACCATGTTTGGGACGGCATGCGCCCTGGCTGCTGCTGCCGACAGACAGCTGGTGAATGTGCCTCATTTCGTGCAGGCGATGTTTGGCTTGCAGAATTCTGAAGCCGCCTTCCTGCTCTGCAAGAATGTGGGCGACCGCCAGGGCGAGTTCCTGGCGAGCGTTGACAGTTACTATCCTATTGGAGAGGATACTGGAGAGGCTGGCATGGGCATGGGAGCAGACTTTGATGATGACGATTATGCAAACGATTATGACGATGAGGAGGAAGAAGACAGAAGACAGGCTGTGCAGGATTGGCATCAGCTGGTTACCTGCATCTCTGACAAGGTAGAAGAGCACAATCCGCTCATCGGAAGAGAGCAGGAACTGGACAGAACCATCCAGGTGCTCTGCCGTGCAGAGAAGAATAATCCGCTCCACATCGGAGAAGCCGGAGTCGGCAAGACGGCTTTGGTCTATGGTCTCGCCAAACTCATCAACGAAAATCAGGTGCCTGAACGCCTCAAGGGGGCTCGCATCTATGGCATGGATATGGGACAGATGCTTGCCGGTGCCCAATATCGCGGCGACTTCGAGAAACGCATCAAGATGGTGATGGAGGGAGCTGTGAAGGAAGGCAATACCATCATCTACATCGATGAGATTCATAATATGATAGGTGCCGGTCGTGGCTCTGATGGCGGACCTGATGCATCCAATATGCTGAAGCAATATCTGGAGGCAGGCGATATCCGTTTCATCGGTTCTACCACCTACGAGGAATATAACCGTTACATGGCTCAGAGCAAGGGCATTGTACGCCGCTTCCAGCAGATAGATATCAAGGAACCTACCGAGGAGGAGACTATCAAGATATTGGAGGGTTTGCAGTATAAATACAATAAGTTCCACAACGTAACCTATCGCAAGGACGCCCTGGAATATGCCGTCCGTGCCAGCGCCAAATATATCAGCAACCGCTGTCTGCCAGACAAGGCCATCGACCTGATGGATGAAGCGGGTGCTTATCTGGAGGTGCATCCGGTGGAATATCGCCAGCGTTCTTACGTAACCAAGTCAGTCATCCAGCAGATTCTGATTAAGGTCTGCAAGATTGATGCGGCTGCGATGAAAGATGAAAGCAACGATGCTTTGGCTACGCTTCGCCAGCGTATACTCGACAAGATTTACGGTCAGGATAAGGCTGTAGATAAGGTAGTTGAGGCCGTGATGATGGCGAAGGCGGGATTGACAGATGATGACAAACCATTGGCTTCGCTCCTCTTCGTGGGACCTACCGGAGTAGGAAAAACCGAGGTGGCACGACAGTTGGCAAAGGAACTCGGCATCGAACTGGTACGCTTCGATATGAGTGAATACACCGAGAAGCATACTGTGGCAAAACTTATCGGTTCGCCAGCCGGATACGTGGGTTATGAGGATGGAGGACTTCTGACCGATGCCATCCGCAAGACGCCAAACTGTGTACTTCTGCTCGACGAGATAGAGAAGGCGCATAGCGATATCTACAATATCCTGCTCCAGGTAATGGACTATGCCCGTCTGACCGACAATAAGGGTCAGAAGGCTGATTTCCGTAACGTGATTCTCATCATGACCTCAAATGCCGGAGCACAATATGCCTCACGGGCTAGCGTAGGTTTCAATGGAAACGTAAGTCGTGGCGAAGCGATGCTGGCACAGGTGAAGAAGACTTTCAAGCCTGAGTTTATCAACCGACTTTCCGACATGGTGGTGTTCAGCGATATGGATAAGCACATGGCAGAGCTGATTCTTGCCAAGAAACTTCGTCAGCTCGATGCGAAACTGGCAGCAAAGGGAGTTACCGTAATGTTAACCGATGCTGCACGCGAACAGCTGCTGAAATGGGGCTTTACCAAGGAATATGGTGCCCGCGAGATGGACCGTGTCATCGGCAACCGCCTGAAACCGATCCTGATGAAGGCGCTGCTCTTCGGCAAACTCAAGAAGGGTGGCAAGGCTACGGTTGACTTCGATGGCAAGAATTTAGTGACGAGGGAATAGGTTTAAATTCTTGACTTAGAAATATTTGGCAAGTATAAAATTAGATAGAAATAATGGTTTTAGAAATAGATGATACTGCAGACGAGATTTACTTTCCCGATCCGCATTATGGCGATGATGATGGATGCTTTGCGATTGGTGGCGACTTGAGTATCGACCGCCTGCTGCTGGCTTACAGCAACGGCATCTTTCCCTGGTATAGTTTCCGCGACCAGCCGGAGATACTCTGGTTCTGTCCGATGAAACGCTTCGTCATCTTCCCTGATGAAATCCACATCAGCCATTCCATGCGTACCCTGATGAGAAAAGGCAGATACAGTATTGGAATCAACGAAGATTTCGATGGCGTGATACGGGGATGCAGCAAGACCAACGGACGATATTGGGAAGACGGTGCATGGCTGGGCGAGAACATCATCCAGGCATTTACTGCTCTCCATAAGCAGGGCTTTGCGGCGAGCGTAGAGGTATGGGATAATGAAACCGATGAACTGGTGGGTGGACTTTATGGTGTCACCATCGGCAAGGTTTTTATCGGAGAGAGCATGTTCTCCAGGGTTCCGTCAGCTTCTAAGATTGCCCTCATCTTCCTTGCCAGATACTTGCAGGAGCATGGTGGCAAGATGATAGACTGTCAGTTGGAGACTCCTCATCTCAAATCGATGGGTGGCAGATATATTTCTTACGAGGAATATATGAAGATTATGAACGAAGAATAAGAGATGTTCTTCTCGGAATAGAAGAACATCTTCTTTTGAATAAAAAATAAAGGCTAGGTTCCCGATTCAGGAAAACCTAGCCTTTGTTATTATCTGGCCTTTTGCTTTTTATTAGAATATCGGAGTGCCTATGCAGCCGTTAGGTGCCTGAATATGCAGCATCGCACAAACGGTAGCAGCAATATCTGTCATATAGTGTGGCTGGGCACTCTCGCCGTGCTGGATGCCCCAGCCCATAAACAGGCAAGGGATATGGATATCGTATGGATTCCATGCGCCGTGGGTGGTTCCCTTGCTGCTGTAATAGTCGTAGTGACCTGGTTTCAGAACAATCTGAACACCTCCGCTGCGCTCGCGGTTGTAACCGTTGATGGCACGGAACTTCAACTCTTCAGGGATGCTCTCGATAGAGGTCTTCTCCATGTCGAAGGCATAGTGCACGTCCTTGTTCTTCTTCAGTCTGTCTACTACCACCTGCTTGATGGCTGCGTAATCCAGACCGAGTTCTTCGATGATGTCTGTATTGAAGAATACCTGATAGTTCATAATGGTCTTTACTAGGTCCTTGTCGGTGTTGAACTTTGTCTTCAGACTCTTGTTCAATTCATCTACCAATCCCTTCTTGTTCCAGATGCCGGCAGGGATTCGCTGATCCTGCAGGAAGGTAGCGTTGTTTACGCCTCCATGGTCGGCTGTGAGGAAGGTGAGATAATTTCCCTTACCTATGGTCTGGTCGAGATAAGCGAAGAAATCTGCCAAAGCCTTATCTAATCTAAGATAGCAATCCTCTGTTTCGATAGCGTTTACGCCCACCTGATGACCGATGTAATCGGTGCTGGAACAGCTTATAGTCAGCAGGTCTGTATCTGTGTTTCTACCCAGATTTTCTCCCTCAATGGCAGCCTTGGCAATATCGAAAGTCAGGTTGCAGCCGAATGGGGTGCTGCGGAGAATCTTGTAACCATGCTTCTTGTATAGGGCAGGCAAGTCGAGTGGCAATACAGCCTTTTCGCCTTCAACAATTCCATTCTCATAGTTGTTGTCATCGCTGGTGCTCTCCTTGTAGGAATCGATAGGGTAGAGCGTCTCCCATTTCTTGGAAAGATACTTGTTAGGCAGTTTCTGCTTGTTGAACTTGTTCACCCACTCAGGCAACTTATCCATATAGAAAGTACTGGTGATGAACTTGCCCGACTTGTCATCAAACCAGAAAGCGCCATTGGCGTGATGGCCAGCAGGGAGGATGGATGCTCTGTCTTTCAAGGCTACACCAATCACCTTAGAGCGGTTGTTGGTAGCCAGACGGAGTTCATCGCCGATGGTGGTTACCCACAGATTGCGAGGCGACATCTTGCCAGCCTTGCTGTCAGAACCTACCGGGGTGACGGTATCGTCGGCAGTACAATACACAACCTTTCCATCTTTCACGAAGTTATTTCCTGCAATTCCGTGGATGGAAGGAACGGAACCGGTCCAGATAGAAGAGTGGCCAATGGCTGTAACCGAAGGAATGTAAGGAATCTTGCAGTTTTCTACGCTGAATCCTTCTCCGAGCATTCTCTTGAATCCGCCTTCGCCGTAGCGGGCGTAGTAGCGATAGAGATAATCCCATCGCATCTGGTCGATAACGATGCCTACAACGAGCTTAGGGCGTTGAGGCTGAGCCTGTGCAATGCCGCAGAAGCAGCAGAGCACGAAGATGAGTTTGATAATCTTATTCATAGTCAAAATGTCTTTTTTATACATAACCATTCAGTATTGTATATTACAATTCGGTTGCAAAGATACAACTTATTTTGGTATTTAACGATAAAAAAGACGATTTTTACCCAAACTTCTCATGGCGTTCAATACAGCCAGTACCGTAACACCTACATCGGCAAATACTGCCATCCACATGGTTCCGAGACCAATGGTGGCGAGAATCAGGACGGCAACCTTTACTCCGATGGCAAATATTACGTTCTCGTGAGCGATATGAATGGTTCTTCTGGCTATCTTTACGGCAAGGGCAATCTTTCTAGGGTCATCATCCATCAGTACTACATCGGCAGCTTCGATGGCTGCATCGCTACCCAGTCCGCCCATGGCAATGCCCACATCGGCACGCTTCAATACAGGGGCATCGTTGATGCCATCGCCTACATAAGCGAGCGTCTTGCCTGCCGTTTTTGTCTTCAGCAGTTGTTCTACATGTGAAACCTTATCGGTTGGCAGCAGTTCGGTACGGCACTCGTCCAGTCCCAGTTTGTGGGCAACATCTTCTCCCACTTCTCTGCGGTCGCCCGTCAGCATTACCGTTTTCTCTACTCCCAGTTCTTTCAGTTCTCTGATGGCATGGGCGCTTCCTCCCTTAAGGGTGTCGTTGATCACAATATGTCCCGCATACTTGCCATCAATGGCGACGTGGATGATGGTTCCCACCTGGTTGCAGTCGTGCCATTTTGCGCCGATGCTTTCCATCATTTTCTTATTGCCCACGCAAACCACCTTTCCGTTCACTTTGGCTCGGATACCCTGTCCGGCAATCTCCTCTACATCGGTTACCTCGCAACCATCCGTTGCTTCTTGCGGGAAGGCAGTACGCAGGGCTGCTCCGATAGGGTGGGTAGTGAAATGCTCGGCATGAGCCGCCAGATGCAGCAGAATCTTCTCCTTGTCAGAATATTCGCCAATATGCACGTTATCTGCATCGTGGGATGGATGGTCTGGGCAGGAATCATCTGCATGAACAGCTGCCACGGCAAACTCTCCGTGGGTCAGAGTTCCGGTCTTGTCAAATACAACGGTTCCCACCTTAGCGAGAGCATCCATATAGTTGCTGCCCTTGATGAGAATACCGTTCCGTGATGCTCCGCCGATGCCGCCAAAGAAGGTGAGGGGCACGCTGATGACCAGGGCGCAAGGACAGGAAACTACCAGGAATATCAGGGCGCGGTTGAGCCATAATGGGAAGTTCTCGCCAAAGGTTCCTTCACCTACGATTCCTGTTGCTGCCAGGAATGGAGGAATAACCGCTAGGGCAATGGCTGCGAAAACAACGATAGGAGTATAGACTCGAGCGAAACGGGTGATGAAGGCCTCGCTCTTCGACTTGTTCTTGTCGGCACTTTCTACCAGAGCAATAATCTTGGATACGGTACTCTCGCCAAAACTCTTGGTGGTGCGTACACGGACTACTCCTGAAAGGTTGATGCAACCGGACATGATAGTATCGCCTTCGTTCAAATCCCGTGGCATACTTTCGCCCGTCAGGGCAATGGTATTCAAGGCTGAACTTCCTTCAACAACAACGCCATCCAATGGAACTTTCTCTCCAGGACGTATTACAATCGTTTCTCCAATCTTTACATCTTCAGGAGAAACGGACTCTACCTTTCCGTTTCTCTCAACATTCGCTACATCCGGTCGGATATTCATCAGATGAGAAATACTGTCGCGGCTCTTTCCTTCCGCATATCCTTCGAAGAGTTCGCCCACCTGAAAGAAGAGCATCACAAAGACAGCCTCCGGAAATTCTGTATCTGATCCTGGGAAGAATCCGATGCAAAGTGCTCCGATGGTAGCAATAGCCATCAGGAAGTTTTCGTTAAACATATCGCCCTTGGCAATACCTTCTGCAGCTTCGCCCAGCGTCTCGTGTCCTATTAATAAATAAGGAATGAGATAGACGAGGAGCAACTGCCAGGTAGCCAGATCGTATTCCTTTTCTATGAAAACTGCGATGATCAGGAGGATGATGGTAGCTCCTATCAGAAAGAGCTTGGATTTCAAGCTGCCTTCTTCATGGTGGTGATGGCAACCGCAACCCTGGTGCTCATGTTCTTCTGTGGAGCATGAGCAGCCATGATGATGTTCATGCTGATGTTCGTGAGAATCTTCACAATGGCATTCATGATGATGTTCGTGAGAATGTTTCATTTCTTCCATAATTTTGCAATACTTTTAGTTCTATATAATCCGGAACATTCAGTTCCTTTTTCTTTTTCGGTTGCAAAATTACGAAAAGGTTTCTGCAACTTGGTTGCAAAAGTCCAAATCGCCCTCTTAATTTATTTCTTACGCATAAAGTTTTTTTTGAGAAAAAAGTATCAAAGTCTCATTATTAGGTGGAAATATTCTTGTAAGGTATTGATATGTAATAACATATAAAAAATGATACTTCCTAATATTTTTACAAAAAGTATCATAGAAGTATCATAAAAACGGGAGAAGTATCATGAAAACGGCGTTGGGTTGATGTAAAAGACTAAAAAAGTGTCTATTATTTCAGTCTTTTAGAGTCAGTAACGTCTATTATTTCAGTTTTTAGTATCAGTAGTAGTGTCTACTTTTCTAGTTTATAAAGTAAAAAAGTGTCTGTATGGAATATGAGAAGGGCAACTCTAGATATGGCCATCTATTAAGGTCGTCAACTAAAAATATGACTAAGTTTCAGGAAAGTCAACGTGAATTATAAATAAGTTTTAACTGAGTCAACTCGTCTTACAAATAAAACTAAAAGTGGTCAACTAAAATCGTTAAACCACACAGGAAAAGTCATATATGCTTTTGCCCAGGTTTACCCAAGTTCTTGGGCATCTTTGCCCAGCTATGTAGGGCGTGGTTGCCCAAGGCTTTGGGCATGACTACCCGTCGTTTTGGTCACGCATACCCGTGTACGTGGTCATCCGTACCCGTGTACGTGGGTTTGAGTGACTATGTTCGTGGGCATAGTTGATGCATTTTGTTCGATGATTGGTGCATTTTCGTTCGATATTTCGCCTGTTTCGTATGATGCTTGCCTGTTTTTTATGATACTTCTCCCGATTTTATGATACTTCGATGATACTTCTCTGGCTTTTTGATGAAAAGTATCATTCTTATCAATAGTTACCTCAGTTCGGGATAACGAGCTCTATCTAAAGGCTTTATAATGTTTTTATATAAGGGACACAGAGGCTTGGCAACCATCTATATATCTTGGATGGTTGCTGAGACAAAATCCTCATGTAAAATA
>NZ_CDRSSE010000067.1:0-12803 GCF_977051555.1 Segatella sp. | reverse complement strand
CTTGGTAATCTCCATAATGATATCTTTTTATGTTTGTAACTAATTGGATTTCAACTACAAAGATACAAAAAATATCGGAGATTACCAACTTTTTTAGGCACTATTTCTTATCCCGAACTGAGGTAATAGTTATATATCAGATATATAAACTGATATTTACCTGAAAAATGAGACTTTGAGACTTTTTTCGAGAAAAAACATTCTTACGTGTGCGCGTATACCCTACAGTAAATCTAAGAAGTGATGACTCTGACTCCACCCGAAAGTCCTTTGTGTTTGGACTCAATAGCCATTTGTATCTTGCGGATGCCAGATGTTTGTAGAATTTCACTATATTGATAACCAAACAATGTGCATCTCAATTCCAAGGTGGAAAAGGTGGAATCTATAGTTTGAGCCAAAAGAGCATTAAATAACTCCATAATCGAAAAAATCCTCCAAAAGGAGCAAGTTTCTTAGATTTTATTTGTACTTTTGCCATGTCATTCAGAGTTTTATTTGTTTTTATTTTGCAGCACTAAGATAAGTGGAATTTCTGACATGACAAAATCCTGAGCAACTTTTTATTGCTCGGGTGCTTATAAAAACATTAAATTATAGTGTTGCGGAAATTAGGAATAAAATGAAGAAAGTATTGTTTGTTGTTTTGGTTGTGGTATTGACAATTGGATGTAAAGCTAATCAGAACAAATCTGACGTTAATAAACTATGTGATAGTATCGTTGGTCTAATACAACAAGGAACTTTGCATAATGATACAGCTATGCTTTTAAAGGCTCTGAACCTTTCTGATAGTTTGCTGAGTATAGACACTGCATCTTTCAGCAGAAGACTTTGTTATCATAATCGTGCTATAATTCTTAATTCTTTAGGTCGTAAGGAAGAGGCGATGAAGAATGCAGAGATGGAAATGAACCTCTTACCAGAGGACAATCCACAACGCCTTCTTTTTATGGCTGTTAAACAACTCAAGGAAGATGAGAAAGATTCTGCGGACATATATCTTGAAAAAGTTCTGTCTGTTTGTAAACTTGCGCAAAAGCAAAAGTTTGATGAGAATATGGCCTTTTACACAATTCAAGCATTATATTTACGTGATGGAGATAAAACAGCAAAAACATATCTTTTAAAATTATTAAATGAGCATCCTAATAACCAAATGCTTCAGTATGCAAAGGATAATTGGGGAGAGTTGAAAAGAAACATTTTGGAAAGTTGGAGATAAAATGCTGTATTTCAAATTAGAATATCAATATTCCATAGCTCAAAAAGCCACCTTTTGGGAAAAGATAACAAATAAGTTATTAACCCATTTAGTTAAGTTATTAACCCATTTAGTGCCGAAGGCTAACCCTACATTAGAGGAAAATCTTGACTACGTTAAAGAATGGTACATAGAGTATGATGACGTAGAAGAATATACTAATAGAGAAGTTGGTGTGGCAGAAAATGGCATGGTGGTGTTCAAAGCTCCCTTTGAAGAAAACTGGGGGTATTGGTGTGATAATGACATGACTATGGATGATTATCGAAATCTCAATATTCATGCAATATCAAAGGAAGCGTTTGAGAAACTTTGGAACGAAGAGATACAGCTTCCTTTTGGGACAGAATCAAATAGTTCAAAGTAAGATGGATAAATTGATTGAACTTATAAAGAGCAAATCCTTCTCAGCAGCAGAAAAGCTGTTGAGGAAGAATTTAGAAGAGTCACCAAATAACTGCTATTTGTTGACTCAACTTGCAAATGTTCTATGGAACAGAAGCAAAGATAAGGAAGCTTTGGCTTATGCCGATAAAGCAAAAGAGGTATGCCCTGTCATGCCTCTCTTGAATTAATGAAAAAAGCAAATGTCTTTACTCCATTTTTACAAAACATCAAGTAAAGACATTCTCGAAAATCAGGGGCATGCCGTATCAAGTAACGACATGCCCCTATTGCTTTATTCTTCATTTACCATTTCCCAATCCAAAACGCCTTTGCCTTCTTCGTCTAGTTCTATGCCTAAGCCTACTACCTCTCGCTTGTCGGCCTTGAAAGGCTCCAGGTGTTGGCGGTCTTAAATTTGCTTGATGGCAGCTTCCTTGCCTCCGTTGTTTCTCAACTTCAACTCTATTACGTAGATGTGATGAGTGGTTTTGACAATGAGGTCGCTTCTGCCAGTAGAAAGCATGTGTTCTACTTAGCTTGTCGTGGGTTTCCTGCAAAGTCCATCCGTTCACTTCTGCCATTTTTTCAAGTTCAGGCTTGAAGTTCTCTTTTATCTCCTCCCCTGTGATGCCGCAGATGGCTGCATATTCAGGGAGGAAAGATACGGCAAATAATTGAAACCACCAAATTTTAAAAGAGGAATTACGGGGGTGCTCTTTGAAGATGCATTCTTTCTGGCGATGTGTTCTTATATCTTAAATTGTAAGTCCTAGTAATTTGGAAATGGCGCTCTAGAAGAAATAAAGAGTGTTAAAGTTGGAAATGAAGGAGTTTCTAGCTATTATATGCTGAATAAGTTGAAAAAAATATAAATTATGCGATAAAACATGGAGGAATAAAAATTAAATAGTATCTTTGCCATATAAATAATGAAATGATGAAACAGGACGTACAGACATATAATATCATGGATAGAATGCGGAGTTATTCTTCCGCATTCAGTCGTTCCTTGTTTACTGACATTATTAAATATGGAGATTGTTCTCGACTTGATGCAATTCATGACAGATATGATGGTAAGAGAAAGAAAGAAAAAACTTATTTTTCATACTTAAAGTATCTATATCGTCAGATTAGTATCAATTATAGGTGTGAATATGTTTATAAGAATGAGCTTATTGAACTATTGATAAAAAAATATGCCCATTCTAATACCGTCATTTTCAATGAGTTTAGAATGCAAAAGTCCATAGTTGATTTAGCAATGTTTAATGGAAACAGTAGGGCTTTTGAGATAAAGACGGAGTATGATACAACTCGTAGGTTAATAGGACAGCTGGTTGATTACACTCGTGTGTTTCAGCTATGTTATGTTGTTATACCAGCAAATATGCTAGAAACTTACGAAAAGGACATTCCTCCTTATATAGGAATAGTCCTTATGAGAGAACGTGGTGGTGTCTTGGAACTGGATGAAGCAAGACCTGCTGTTGAAAACAAGAATATAGATGCGGGTATGATGATGAAGTGTCTACGTACCAAAGAATATGAGAATATGGTCATTGAAGAATTTGGTAAACTTCCTGATGTGCCTTATTATGAAATGTATGAGGCTTGTGAGGAAAAACTGTATGATATGCCACCAGACAAGTTACATCAATATTTCTTGAAAGAAATAGAGAAGAGAAAGAATAATATGTGTCTTTTGAAAAAGGCTCCTCGTGAGTTACGACAAATGTACCTCCAGCTAGGACTTTCTAAAGGGCAGATAGATATTCTGCAAACATATTTAAATAATCCTATAAAATCGCAGTTGAAGTTATGTATTTCCCATATTTAAGAGGTAAACAATATGAGTTGTTGGCATTGAAAGACTTTTCTCAGATGAGCCCTAATAATGCTAAGATTGTTCCTATCATAGAACCAGTGAAAAATCAGGTTAATGGTTTGAATTCAGCATTGGAAACTATGATAAAAAATGGTATGCGCTTTGCTCTTATCTTGAATCCGAAAGATGGAGATTTCAAGAGAAATGCAGACAATTATATGCTGCCTAAACTAAAATGCTTACAAGAAGATAGAGAACATTGGATACCTGCATATTTTTACAAGAATAATGCAGATATACTGCTTGCTTATGCAGAGAAGTATAACCTGACTAAATTGATGGTTGTTTTCCCAGAAGGAACTAATGTCCATGATAATAATATAATGAATTTCTTGTCAAACGAAAGAGTCCGGTATGTTGTTAATGGTAACTCTTCTAATTCTGCTATAGCTAAACTGAGAGCCTTGGGCAAAAATGTTATTTCGTTGGAAGACCATTTTAACTCGCAGAATAAGAATGCTGATTATGCAAGTAATGATGATGAGTTCTTTAGTGATGATTTCTTATATTATAAAGACAGTGGGTTTTATGGTTTTGCGGATTATACCGCACTTCCCAAGAACTTTGTCGAGGGAGGAATGTTGCCGTATGCAATTGCTATTCATTTGACCTACAAAAAATCAGATGAGGAGGTTTATGTTCATCATTTTGTGTCTGATAGTAACTTAGACCAATCGAATATTCGTGGAAAATTCCGTGAGGCAGCAATTAAGATAGATCCTTTTTATAAAAATGGAGGGTATACTGAGACTGCAGCTGTTATGGAATTGGTGGATAAAGCAAATGATTCTGCTGGTTATCCAGGCTTAGGCTATATCAAGAAATTATCAATAAAGAATCATCTAGAACTTATTGATAGGTTAATAACGGAATAATTGGGCATTATGAAAATTTGCAAGAATTGTTTTGTTGATGTGGAAATGCAAGTTGCGGTTTGTAATGAATCCGATACCAAAGGAATCTGTGAAGTTTGTGGTCAAGAAGGTCGATTGCTTGATATAGGATACTTCTCTGATTTCTTCGAGGAAGTGTTGGCTTTGTTCGAACCTTCGGAAACAGGAACAAGAGTTGCCGATTTAGTTCAGCAGGATTGGGATATCTTCTCATCAGTAGAAATTGGCACGAAAGTTTTATCTTATTTTTTGTCATTGAAAGACTATGGCTATTCAGTTGATGATAACGTTTCTTACTCAGCATTGATGGAGGATAAGTTGAACGTGTGGAATGTAGTTAAAAAACAAGTTCGTGAATCAAGACGTTTCTTTGCTGATTTGTTGGCTTTTGATGAAATGAATCTTATGGAATCTAATGCTTCAATATTAGAAGGAAGCATATTCTATAGGGCAAGAGTGATACCTTCTGGAGTGAAAGAGCTGTCAACGAAAGAAATGTCGTGTCCTCCTAATAACAAGGCTACGGCAGGACGGGCAAATCCGTTGGGAATTCCGTATTTGTATTTGTGTCAAGATGAAGAAACTACATATTATGAAGTAAGAGCTTTGTATCTAGACAGGTTGAGTGTAGCTCAGTTTAGAGTAAAAGAGAATCTGGATATTCTTGATTTTACATCAAAGTTGAGCTTATATGTTGCATTCTCCAATGCAACAGAAACTTTGTCTGATGTTATTGTAAAACAGAAGTTGCTGCAGGCGATAAGCCATGACCTGTCAAAACCATTGAGACGATATGATACAGAACTGGAATATGTTCCTACTCAGTTGATTTGTGAATATTGCAAGTTGAATGGTATAGATGGAATTCGTTTTGAGAGTTCTTTGCATAAAGGTGGTATAAATCTAGTCCTTTTTGATGCAAATAAGGCTGACTGTATATCTGTTGTGAGCAAGGAAATTAAAAAAGTAGAAATTTCGGAGTAACTTCTAGTTGTTCAGCTGCTTGTGAAAATATAGAGTTTATAGTGTTGCGGAAATTATTTAAATAATAAAGTCATGAAGGGAAGAACTATAAAAAAGTATTTTTGTTGGTGCTTTTGCTGGTATCATCAGTTGCTGTTGAGGGAAAAGAAGATGTAGAAATTATAGGTAGAGATATGGATAGTACGGGCTTGGCATCTTCCTACGCAGGACATGATTTTTATATCAGTGGTGCTGATGCTGCGTATCTGGATCATATATGTTGGAAGTATATCTTGCCATCGAGTGATGGGAAAGAGAATGTTGTCATTCAAGAAAGTGACACGAAAGAGTTCTCTATCCCTCAAATCGATGATGCCAGTAAGTATCATATCAATATCAATGGTGATATTGATGCCAAGATAGTTTTAGAGGGAGAGGTGAGAGGACTGAAAATATCTTGTGTTTATAATTTGACTCTGGAATTAAAACCTAGAATCAGAAATGTAAAGGTGGTAAAAATCGTTAGTAATATGCCAAAGAACGATTCTTATGATGTGTATTATGATGTTGAATATGTTGGTAGCGATGAATTGTTTATCAGTGTAGAAGAGGAATACGGCAGTGCTATGTCAAGCCAGGTAATCAAAGAGTCGTTTTGTGCTCATGTTAAATCTGCAAATATCACTGCTCCTTATTATGCTTGGATACATATTTCGGCAGAGAATAAATATGGTAAGGATGTATATACTTTAGAGCTACCTCCATATGGCAATGTTGCCGGAATACATAACCTGCAGTTAGATGACAAGCATTTTATTGTTAGGGATTTGTATGGCAATCGTAAACTATCGGCAAATAGCTTTGGCAGTTTGCAGAGCTTACCTGCAGGTGTGTATCTAGTGGAAGTTTATTCTGGCAAGACAAGAATAAAGGCTATAAAGTTTTATAAGAAATGAAGCAATTGGGTGTGTTCTAATAAGGATATTTGAAAATGAAAAAAGCAGTTAAGCGTTTTCTGCTTAACTGCTTGATTTTCAATGTGGACCAGCTAGGGCTTGAACCTAGGACCTCCAGATTATGAGTCTGTTGCTCTAACCAACTGAGCTACAAGTCCATTGAATTTTTATTAAATTCGAGTGCAAAGATACTAGATTTTGGGCAAATAACCAAATAAAATCTTAAAAATTTTCTTAGAATCAGAAAAATAGCGTATCTTTGCACCAAATTATGTGCGCACACGTGCGTATGTACTTATTAATCGTACAAAAAAGAAAAAGTATTTCTATTCAGAAATGAACATAGACAAAAATAAAAGAATCGGTCTTACCGATGAACAAGTTAAACAGAGTAGGGAACAGCATGGCAAGAACGTGCTCACCCCTCCTCAACGTACTTCATTATGGAAACTGTATTTGGATAAATATCGCGACCCGATTATCCAGATACTTCTTGTGGCGGCTTTCGTATCCCTCATCCTTGCTTTTATCGAAAAGAATTTCATGGAGACCATTGGTATCTTCGTGGCTGTTTTCCTTGCTACTACTGTGGGCTTCTACTTTGAGCGCGATGCTGCCAAGAAGTTTAATCTGCTCACGGCGCTCAGCGAAGAGCAGCCGATTAAGGTGCGCCGCAATGGTAAGGTGATGGAGATTCCGCGCCACGATGTGGTGGTGGGAGATGTAGTGCTCGTGGAAGTGGGCGACGAGGTGCCTGCCGATGGAGAACTCATCGTCTGCAACGACCTGCAGATTAACGAATCTGCCCTTACGGGCGAACCTGTTGCCGAGAAATCTCTGGAAGGCGGTGGCGATGGAGCCTATCCTCGCAACGTCATCCTCCGTTCTACCATGGTGATGAATGGCAGGGGCGAGTTCGTGGTTACTGCCGTGGGCGATGCTACCGAGATTGGTAAGGTGGCGAAGAAATCTACCGAGCAGACTTCGGTGGAGACACCGCTTCACATGCAGCTCGACAAGTTGGCTAAGATGATTTCCAAGGTAGGCTCTGTAGTATCTGTGGCAGCCTTCTTCATCTTCCTGATTCACGATATCCTCACCAATCCGGCATGGGGCGGCAAGGATTATTTCTATATGGCAGAAATCGTGTTGAAATACTTCATGATGGCTGTTACCCTGATTGTGATGGCGGTGCCGGAGGGATTGCCGATGGCGATTACCCTTTCTCTGGCACTCAACATGCGAAGAATGCTGAAGTCGAATAATCTGGTGCGCAAGCTTCATGCCTGCGAAACCATGGGTGCGGTTACCGTAATCTGTACCGATAAAACCGGTACGCTTACCCAGAACAAGATGCAGGTGAGTGCCCTGGAACTCAAGCAGGGCGATGAGGCGCTGCTCGATACTGCCATTGCCCTCAACTCTACAGCTGAGTTGAATGACGGCAAACCTATCGGAAACCCTACCGAGTCGGCTCTCCTGCTCTGGCTCGATGCCCAGGGCAAGGATTATGAAGAACTCCGCAAGCAGGTGAACGTGCTCAAGCAGTTGCCTTTCTCTACCGAAAGAAAGATGATGGCAACCTTGGCAGAAGTTGATGGCGAGACCTATCTCTTCGTGAAGGGTGCGCCTGAAATCGTGATGAAGAAATGCATCATCGAAGATAGAATGCTGAGACAGTCAGCCGAAGAACTCGACGAGTGGCAGCATAAGGCTATGAGAACCCTGGCGTTCGCCTATAAGAAGATAGAAGCTTCTATCATGAGAACTTCCAGAACCTCTACTGCCGAAGTGGTAGCTCTTCTCAATGCCAACGACCTTCTGTTGCAGGCCATTGCAGCCATTGCCGATCCTATCCGTCCGGATGTTCCTGCTGCCGTGCAGGAGTGCCGCCATGCGGGTATTGAGGTAAAGGTGGTAACGGGTGATACGGCTGCTACCGCCATGGAGATAGGCAAGCAGATAGGTGTTTTTGAAGATGAACCTGAGAATATCGGGGCAGATGGCTCCATGACTTCGCTCGACCAGCAGATGATTACGGGCGAACAGTGGGAGGCACTTTCTGATGAAGAGGCTTACGAGCGGGCGAAGGATATCCGAGTGATGAGCCGTGCCCGTCCTACAGATAAGCAGCGACTGGTTGCTATGCTCCAGAAGCGTGGCGAGGTGGTTGCCGTAACAGGCGACGGTACCAACGATGCTCCGGCGCTTCACTATGCTCACGTGGGCTTGTCGCTGGGTTCGGGAACTTCCGTGGCTAAGGAGGCTTCGGATATGACCCTGCTCGATGATTCCTTCAAGTCTATCGCCAACGCCGTGATGTGGGGACGTTCGCTCTATCGCAACCTGCAGCGCTTCCTCTTCTTCCAGTTGGTAGTAAACGTGGCTGCCCTCCTGCTGGTACTTGGCGGTTCTGTCATCGGAACCGAAATGCCTTTGACGGTTACTCAGATTCTCTGGGTCAACCTCATCATGGATACTTTCGCAGCCCTGGCGCTTGCTTCGTTGCCTCCATCTCACGAGGTGATGAAGGAGAAACCACGCAAGGCATCCGATTTCATCATCAACAAGAGCATTGGCTTCGGCATCCTGTTCTGCGGCATCGTCTTCTTCCTCGTGATGTTTGCCCTGCTGGTTTACTGCGAGCGTAGAGGCAAGGGTGGAGTAGATGTGCATGAGCTGACGATGTTCTTCACCACCTTCGTGATGATCCAGTTCTGGAACCTCTTCAATGCCAAGGCGCTGATGAGCCCTCATACTGCTTTCCGCCATTTCCTGAAAGATAGAGGAATGATGCTGGTGCTTGTACTGGTATTGGTGGGTCAGTGGATTATCGTAACCTTTGGTGGCGAAATGTTCCGCACCACACCATTGTCGCTCCACGAGTGGCTGCTCATCATCGGTTCCACCTCTGTTGTGCTCTGGGCGGGCGAACTGTGGCGAGCTTTTAAGAGAATGATAGCAAAGAGAAGATAATCCATCGGAATTCTTCTTCTGAATATGAACGATAAAGACAGTATGAATACAATATATTATAACGATACCGTGCAGTTGCAGCCTTGTGTGGCAACCATCGGTTTCTTCGACGGGGTACATCGGGGACACCAGTTCCTGATTCATCATCTCGTAGAGACGGCACGAAAGGATGGCTTGCAATCCACCGTCATCACCTTCGATGCGCATCCCCGCAAGGTGTTGCAGACGGATTATCAGCCGGAGATGCTGAGCACGCTCGATTCCAAGCTGCTGCTGCTTTCTAAGACGGAAGTGGATAATGCCGTGGTGCTGCATTTTGACAAGGCGATGGCTGCGATGTCGGCAAGAGAGTTCATGCAGCAGGTGCTCCACGACCATCTCAACGTAAGGAAACTCTTCATCGGCTACGACCATCGCTTCGGTCACAACCGCGAGGAGACTTTCGAAGATTACGTGCGCTACGGCAAGGAGATGGGCATCGAGGTAATCAGGAATGAAGCCTTCCAGATAGATGGCATCAACATCTCTTCTTCCGTCATCCGCTCTTTCCTGAAAGAGGGAGAAGTGGAGATGGCTGCCCATTGTCTCGGATTCCCTTATACACTCATCGGAAAGGTGGTGAACGGATTCCACGAAGGCAGAAAACTCGGATTCCCTACTGCCAATCTCGATATCTCGCATTTCGGACAGTTGATTCCTGCTCCTGGCGTTTATGCCGTAAAGGTAAGACTGGAGAATACGGTGGTATGGAAGCGGGGAATGATGAATATAGGCAATCGCCCAACCTTCAATGGCAAGCAACTGACGCTAGAGACGCATATCTTCAATTTCGAAGGCGATATCTACGACCAGCTCTTGCTCGTAAGCTTCGTGAAACGAATAAGGGGCGAACAGAAGTTTGACAGTCCCGAGGAGTTGGCGGCGCAACTGAAGGAGGATGAGCAGACCGTGCTGGATCTCTTCGAAAAGGAAGCGGAATGATAGCAAGAATGCTATAAACTATTAATTATAAACAGTAAAAGCAATGGCAAAGATTAATTTAAAGAGAGGTTTGACGGATATCGTCCTCTACATTATTATATTTATAGTAGTACAGATTATCGTGATGTGTGCTGGTGTAGGAATCTGGGCAGGCATCAAGGGTGAAGGTTACCAGACAACGCTTCAGGCTATCAGTTCGGGCAGCAATCCTATCCTGACGGCGCTTACATCAGCGTTCAGTAACGTTATCACCCTCGTCATCTTCCTGAAGACGAAGTGGACACCGCTTACCCGCGATTATCTGCTTTCCAAGCCTTGGACAACGCTTCTCTGGGTGGCATTGTTCACCCTGGGAACCATCATCCCTCTGGAGTTTATCTATGAGCAGATAGGCATCGAGATGGATGAGAATACCGAACAGATATTCGCATCGCTCATGAAGGAGCCTTGGGGCTATGTGGCTATCGGCGTTCTGGCACCTTTTGCCGAAGAAGTAGTGTTCCGTGGAGCTATTCTCCGCACCCTGCTGGGCGTCATGAGCAAGAAGAACCATTGGGTAGCCATCATGATTTCGGCTGCCATCTTTGGTCTGGCTCACGCCAATGTAGCGCAGTTTGTCAACGCCCTCCTGCTGGGCTTGCTCCTGGGTTGGATGTATTATCGCACCAAGAGTCTTGTTCCGGGCATCCTGCTCCACTGGGTGAACAATACAATGGCATATGTCCTGTCCAACATCATGCCTCAGAGCGATGGCAAGCTCATCGACCTCTTCCATGGCGATGAGAAGACCATGTATTATGCTGTAGGCTTCTCGCTCTGCATCATGATTCCAAGCTTCATACAGATGATTATCAGATTGAAGAAAGTAAAGGCTTAAGAGATAGATAAACAAGTAAAAAGGTTACCTTGTATGGGTAGCCTTTTTTCAGATATATAATCAGATAGATAAGTAGATTTTATGAAAATTATAGAAAGCAGTATTATAGGTAAGAAGAGTCCTGAGGCTTGTGAGGATGGAATGGTCATTACCGACGATTTCATCGCAGTAATTGACGGCAGTACGAGCAAGACGCCGAAGCATCTCAATCCCGATATGAAGAACGGAAGATACGCCATGATGCTTATCTCGGAATATATCCGGGAGGAACTGAAGGCGGATGCCTCGGTAGATGATTTCTGCCAGGGCGTTACGGCGTATATATATAATAAGGTGTATGAAAAGCTTGGGGTGGAAGAGCGGTTGAAGGAGCATCCGGAAGAGCGCCTTACTGCTTCGGTTATCCTTTATAGCCGTACAAGGAATGAGGTCTGGATGGTGGGCGATTGCCAGGCTATCATCGATGGAAAACTTTATGAGAACGGCAAGCCTTATGAGGAGAAGATTGCCCGAGAGAGGGTAGAGCTGATAAAGCAGGGCCTTTCGCCTGCTGAGGCTAGAAAGCAAATAGAGCCCTTGCTTATCAAGGCGATGCTTTCGGGGCAGAATAAGACCTATACGGTCATCGATGGATTTCCGATTTATCGGGAGGGAGTGAAGGTTGTAGCGTTGAAAATGAAACCTGCTTCAAGTAGCATTGAAACATACTTTCAAGAGCAAACGAAGCCTGTTTCATCTCCCAATGAAGTAGTATTGGCGAGCGATGGCTATCCTTTCCTGAAGCCAACCTTGGCAGCGAGCGAGGCGGCATTGGCAGAGCAGATTGCCAACGACCCTCAGAACATCCGTTTCTTTATCGCTACCAAGGGCATCGTAGAGGGCAATAAGAGCTTCGATGATAGAACTTATATCCGATTTGTTTATTGGCAATAAATAAAAAGCCGCAAATTTGTTTATTGGCAATAAACAAAATGGTTGATTTCGGCTGAAAAATAAAACACGGACAAATTGAATTTGTCCGGCTTATTTGTCCGGACGCTTGTAACTATCCAATAATCAGTGAATTATGAGCGCTCGGACAATTTGTCCGGACAAATTCAATTTGTCCGTGTTATTTTTTTAGCATGAAATCATAAAGAAATGCAAGGATTTCTATCCGGTAAGCGATGTGTTCCCAAGAAGAAAACGATGACTTCTGACCCAAGATACGGTGAGTTTTGGAGGAGAAAACTATGAGTTACATTTATTAACATAAAGCTCTAAAGCAGCCAAAGGAGAATAAGAGAGGTTGGAACGTAAACAGTTGGGAATGAGTAGATTTGCACAAAGTTGCCAAATCGCCATAAAGCAAGCGAGTGAGGAATATTGAAGTAGTTCAGTTACTAAATCGTGAGCCACAGTTACCTATGCAAAACAGGTAACTATGCGGAAAGGCAACTTTGTGCATCAACGGATTTTATTGCACTGATTCTCAATGTTTTGCGTATCAATGAACGCTTACAAAATGATTATATTTGCACACTCAAAATGTAAGCGTTATGAAAATCGAAAAATTCAAGGTGTTGCTCTACCTCAAAAAGAGCGGATTGGACAAGAACGGAAAAGCTCCCATCATGGG
>NZ_CDRSSE010000066.1:0-13105 GCF_977051555.1 Segatella sp. | reverse complement strand
CCGAGCTTGTGAAAGTTTGGGCTTTGTTGTAAATAAAACAGAAAACTTTCTTAAAGAACAAGACAAAAGTTTGCAAGTAGGCGTTTTTTGCGAAAAAGGGTGCGTCATGGACTTATGACACACCCTCTTTTGCTTTATCTGGCCAAAAGCTTGATATCGCGAAACGCGATATCAAGCTTTCTTCTGCTTTTATCGGATATCTCTTCCTTCCTGGCTGTATCCTTCGAGCATCTTCGGGCTGCTGATAGGCTTGCGCGAACAGTAGTCGAAATCTACCTTCTTGTAGCCCTGGCTGGAACGCCAGCGGATGGTGAGCTTCACCGTCTTGCCTTCGGTATCAGGCACGGCATCGTTCAGATTGAAGGCTACGAGGGCATCGCGCCAGTAGTTCTGAGGGTCGCCATTGGCATTGTGACGGAGCTCTACCTCGTAAGGATTCTCTGGATTCACGCCCGTAACGAGGTTGATGTAATGCACCTTCTGACCGCCCCAGAGAGCACGAAAACGGAGGGTGAGATAGCCATCTTCTGCCACCGTTACCCAGTCGCGCACGATTTCTACCAGGTTGTTGCCATACTTCTCGCTGTTCTTGATATCAGAACCGAGCGAAGGAACAGGCTTCTTGGTCAGGATGCTGTCTATCCAGTTGACGTGAATCACCTGGTTATATTTCTCGCTCTTCTCCGAGGTCTGCGTGTAGTTGACCAGGGCGCGAACCTCCTTGCCGTCAAAGATGGTAGGTTTTAGGTTCTTGGCGAGCAGGGTGGTGTTGTCGTCGAGCTGCAGATAGCAGGCATCGCCGTTCTGCTTCACGGTTACCAGGGCGTTAGGGAAAACACGGTCCCAGTCGGTATCGTTATCGTTATCGCACGACTGGAATGTGAGGGACGACAGGATCATCATCGCTGCCAGCCCGATCTTCTTGAAATCAATTTTTCTCATATATAATGTTCCTTTCTTTTTAAAATTTTCTTCTTTCTGATAAGAAAATAAGAAAGGAACAGAAATCTTGCATCTGATTTAGAAAAAGATTGTTAAAAGTAATACGTGCAGCCGATGGTGGCAGCGCGATTGCCGAAGTGCTGGCTCGCCATATCGTGGAAGCGGGCTTCGAGCGTCCAGTGCTTGCCCAGATTCTTGTATGCCCCCACTTCGGCATAGAGATTAGCCGGGGTGTAGGCATCGCTGCGGCGGCGAGTGCACCAGATGAGATTGCCCGTGAAGCGCCAGCCATCGGCCATTGTGAGCTGCGGTGCCAACTTGAATACGGCAAAATGATTGTACTGCGCATTGCGCTGCTGAGCCTCCTCTGAAGGGGTTTCGCTGCGCTGCCAGAAGTAGTTAAAGCCGGCTGTGAGGCGCAGGATGCCCTGGTGCCAGAAGGCGGTGGAGCCGATGCCGAGCGTATTGTCGTGGGTGGTGCTGAACAGGTGCTGGTGGATGTTCTTCACCGAGGTGCTGAGCACGAAGGCAGGGCGGCTGTAGGTATGCTTGAGCTCTACCACATTCGCCATACTGTTGCCGATATCGGCGGTATAAACCGGCTGCCAGGCTCCCTCCATATCGCCCGCGGTAACGAAATCGCCAAACTCTGGATTGAAGATGCGGCGGCAGTAGGTGGCCTGCAGGGTATGACCCGGCGTGAAGCTGTAATAGGCGCTCGCCGAGTAGATATGGTTGCGCGTGGTATGCTTCCAGTGCTCGTCCGGCGCTATCTGCTTAGGACGGAAGTTGATGATGCGGAAGCGGTCGCCAGCCATGAATCCCCACTTGCCGATGTTGTAATCCAATTGGGCGTAGAAATCCTGATAGTTGGAATGGTTGATGTAATCGGCGATGCAGTTCTTCTCGATGGAGAGACCGCCCTCGAAACCTGCCGTAATCCAGAGATCAGAGGTGATGACCGGAGTGGCATATTCTACCACCATGAAGGGGTAGGTGGAGTGGTTCTGGTAAGGCGCAGTCTGGGTTTCTTCTTGCGTGCGGCCGTTGTCGCTGATATGCTCGGCACCGAGGGTAAAGAGGATGCTGGAGCCGTTGTCGGCGAGCGTGCGGGTATAGTCGGCCTGCAGATGATAGGCGCGCACGTAATCGGCTGGGGTGTGGGTGAAATGGTTGCGGATGTAGGTCTGCATCGCATCTATTTCGAGCACATCCTTCGTGGTGGGCGTCCAGAGCAGGTTGAGCTTGGCACCCTCGTGGGAGTAGTGGTTTACGGTGGTTCCTGAGATGCCCTGGTAGGCGTCCTTATCGCTGCTGGAGGTGCGCTGGTAGTTGCCTTCTACATGACTGAGCACACGGAGTTTATCCTGCTGGCTGATAACGCTGACGATGCCTTTTGCGCCGCCGTAGGTATCACCGAAGAGTCCCCATCTGCCGGTAGTTCCGTTCTCCTTCTTTCGCAGTGTGATGTCGATGACTTTCTTCAGACTGCTGCATCCCTTCATCACTTCGGCGTTCTGGCACACCTTGATGGTTTCAATCTCCCGTGCCTTGAAATGGTGGAGGAAGGTGGCGTAATCGAGTCCGTATTCCTGGTTGTCGATACGGATGACGAACTTGCCGTAGAGGTTGGCGAACGGGTCTCCGCCGATGATATTGTTGCCGTCGAGAGAGATGACTTCTGGGCACATCATGAGCACATCGAGGAGCGATTCTTCGCCGGTGAGTTCCATTTCGGGAACATGCATGATGTATCTGTCGCCGATATGTTCAATCGGTGCGGCTTGTGTCTGGTAAGTAGTGCTGGCCATCGCGAGTGCGATGAGGAGCAGGCTTTTCTTCGTACTGTTGTTTATTTTCATTTCTTCTAGTTTATATTATTTGGTAAAGGATTTTCTTCCGTGCCTAATTTCCTTGCAAAGATAAGGTAAAAATCGGGGAATAACGAAAAAATGGAGATGTTTTTATCGTTCAATGCGTAAAAAGGGGTGTCATTGCGTAAAAAAGTGGGGAGAGGGGCGAAAAAAGAGGGGCTAAAACTTGCTTGGTATTGTTTTTTTTCTTATCTTTGCAAAAGAAGAATTTTCTAAGAACTATACATATATATATAATAACCCTTTAAAGATAAGAACTTATGAAGCGACTATTACACATTCAGTTCCTATTGGTATTGTTGTTGGCGCTGGGATACTCTCCTCTGCAAGCCAAGCGAATCACACAGTGGCAGGCTCAGCAACAGGCCTACAGCTTCTGGGGAAAGCAGATGCCGCAGAAGGCGAAGGCGAAGAGCCGCACAGCTACTACAGCATCGACATCGGATGCTTACTATGTATTTAACAACGATGCAGGCGGATTCGTCATTATCGCTGGTGATGATGCCGTAACGTCAGTATTGGGCTATACCTCAACGGGATCATTCGATGCCGAGAATCTGCCTGACGGTCTGAAGGACCTGCTGAAGAGCTATGAGCGCCAGATTGCGGCGCTGGGCGACAGTTATCAGGCGAACCAGACTGCCACAAGAGCAGCATTTACAGGCGAAAAACTGCTCAATACTGCGAAATGGAACCAGGATGCTCCTTTCAACAAGTATACGCCAAACAACCATGTAACAGGCTGTGTGGCAACGGCTGGAGCCATCGTTATGAAGTATCACGGATATCCTGCCAAGGGCACCGGAAGCCATTCCTATACCTGGAACGGCAAGACCCTCACAGCCAGTTTCGAGGAGCATACCTACGACTGGGCAAGCATGCCAGAACGATACGACAAGACCAACGATGCAGCCTTCGCCGGCGTGGCAAGACTGATGTCAGACCTCGGTGTGGCAGTGGAGATGAAGTATGATAAGAGTGGAAGCGGTGCGTATATCGGCAACCTGGTAACCGCCCTGCAGAAGTACTACGGCTACAGCAAGCTTTCTCATCTGATGGCAATAGAAGATGTGGGTGCAGAGGCTTGGAACGGCAGACTGCGCGAGGAGATTGATGCCAACCGCCCTGTGCTCTATGCTGCTTCTGACCCTAATACTGGTGGCGGACATGCCTTCGTAATTGATGGATACAAGGACGAAAGCTTCAGCGTAAACTGGGGCTGGGGCGGCTTATGTGACGGTTTCTACAAGATTGGAGCCTTGAATCCGGAAAGCGCAGGAAAACCAACGGGCGAACAGTATAATGTAGGACAATCGGCAGTATTCGGCATGGAATCATCTGGCGGAACGGAGAAAGTGTCTGCTATCGGATTCGTGAAGGATAAAGATCAGATGCAGGTACAGAATATGAATATTACCGACGTAAAGAAGGGACAGAGAGGCACACTCTTTTCTATGCCTATTGGCAATACTGGAGACCATGTTTTTACCGGAGAGTGCGTCGTAGCCCTTATGAATGCTAAGGGAGAAAGGCGAGAAATCGTATCGTCTCAACCTATGAAATTGGACAAATTGGCAGTTAATAGGTATTATATTTCTCCAACTTTTTCTCTGCAGTTTACACTGGATGCAGAACCAGGTGATTATCTGGCTATCCTAGCTAAGGAAGAAGGTTCTTCGGAATACATAGAACTGTACGACCGAAACTTTGAGAGAAAGCGTTTGCCGGCAACCGGATATGAGCCTCTCACATACGAGATCAGAACGAAAGTGGGAGAAGGTGCAACTATTAAGCAAGCAGAAACGTGGTATAATCCTTCCACCAATTTCTATAATGGCAAACCTGTTATCGGTGCCAATTACTGTTATTATCTGACGTTAGATGCAGGCATTGCGAACTGTTGCGTTGAATTGAATGGCAAACTGGTTAATGATATCAATTTGGGTACTGAGAGTCCAAATTCTTTCAGAGGTATTGAACCGGTTTATACCCTTGAGGTTAAGACTTATCGCAACTATCAGGAAAAGGATATCACGATCAACCTGACGGGGGCTGGAACGCTGAAGCAAGCACTTGCCAAAGAAAATCCTGACTATTTTGTATACCGAAATATCAAGGTGAACGGTGAGATTGACAAGCGCGATTTTGATGAGCTGGCGAGTCATTATTTCAAGGGCATCGACCTGAGCGGAGCAAAGGTGGTGGCTTATGACGGCTACAAGGCTGATATGGTTCCTGACTATGCATTCGAAGCCAATGAATATCTGGAGAGTTTCAAGATGCCTGCCTGTGTCAAGGAGTTGGGCTTCAATGCTTTCAGAGCAACCATGTTGAAGGAGATTGATTTGCCTGAGACGATAGAGGAATTCGGCCGCAATACATTCTATGCCTGCTTCTATCTGACGGATGTATATATGCGTCATAAGGAGCCTCCTTACAGGATCAGCTGGTGTGTATTCGCGAGCAAGTTCGATGATTTGTACCGTACGCTGCATCTCTATCCTGACAGCAAGGCGAAGTATGAGGCTGATCGAAACACCCAGAACTGGATAGTCTACTTCGATGAAGTGAAAGAGGATCTGGAGCCTACCGGCATCCATTCTGTAACATTGGATAAGAAGCCAGGCAATGCTGCCATTTACGACCTGAACGGCCGCCGCATTACTGAGGCGATGAAGAAGAGCGTATACATCAAGAATGGCAAGAAAATAAGCGCAAGATAGTGATTAATGATTAGTGATTAATGAGTGTTGATTATTATAATTAAAAGATAAGAATCCCCTGGTGACTTTGTAGCACCGGGGGATTTTTTTTTCGCTTAATGCGTAAAAAGGGGGCAATGCGTAAAAAAAATAGGGGATGCGATGAAAAAAAAGCAAAAAAACTTGCTGGGTATTAATATTTTCCCTATCTTTGCAAAAGGATAAACTACTTTCGGCAATTAGAAGAAAACTTTCGTTGCATGAACTTTAGAAAAGGATAAAATATCTAAAAACTATAATAGGTATATAGTAGATTATTAAACAACAAGAACTAATGAAACGAAAATTACACTTTAAAAACATATTGGCATTGTTGCTGCTGCTGGCATATTCTCCTTCGGAGGCTAAACGGATAACTCAATGGCAGGCACAGCAACAGGCTTACAGCTTCTGGGGAAAACAGATGCCGCAGAAAGCTAGAGCCAAGAGTCGCACGGCTAATACCGCATCGCGCTCTGATGCTTATTATGTTTTCAACAATGACGCAGGCGGATTCGTCATTATAGCAGGTGACGACGCAGTAGCGCCAGTTTTGGGGTATACCTCAACAGGAACATTTGATGCAGGAAATCTGCCCGACGGACTGAAGGACCTGCTCAAGAGTTATGAACGGCAGATAGCAGCGCTGGCTAACAGTAATCAGGCGAACCAGACTGCCACAAGAACCGGTTTCAGCGGCGAAAAGCTGCTCAATACCGCGAAATGGAACCAGATGGCTCCATTCAACAAGTACACGCCAAACAAATATCCGGTTGGCTGTGCGGCTACGGCTGGTGCCATCGTGATGCAGTATCACGGTTATCCTGCCAAGGGTACCGGAAGCCATTCCTATAAATGGGACGGCAAGACCCTGACTGCCCAATTCGAGCACGAATATGATTGGGCAAATATGCCTGTGCGATATGACGGAACCAACGCTGCTGACTTCGACGGCGTGGCAAGGCTCATGTCAGACCTCGGTGTGGCTGTGGATATGCAGTATACTGAAGATGGTAGCGGTTCGTATATAAGCGACCTGGTGGCTGCCATGCAGAAGTATTTCGGCTACAGCAAGATTTCGCATCAGATGTCAATAGAAGCTGGGAGCGCAGAGGAATGGAACGAAAAGTTGCGCGGAGAGATAGATGCCAACCGTCCTGTGCTCTATGCTGCATTCGACTCTATTGGTGGCGGTCATGCCTTCGTGATAGACGGTTACAAGGACGATAGCTTCAGCGTAAACTGGGGCTGGGGCGGTCTTTGCAACGGTTTCTACCATATAGGAGCCCTCAATCCGCAAAACGAAGAAGGAAAGCCAGTTGCCAGCCGGTATAACGTTGGCCAGATGGCAGTATTCGGCATGGAGCCATCTGACGGAAAGGAAAAAATCTCCGATATGAGATTCACGAAGATGACTGACTATCTTCAGGAAATGAATATGAATGTTACTGATGTGAAGAAGGGACAGAAATGTATCGTCTTTTCAGTACCAATCAAAAATGAAGGAAAACAGAACTTTGACGGAGTACTTGCCATGGCTCTGATGAATGCTAAGGGCGAGATTCGGGAGATTGTATCATCCAGCACCAAGACTGTTAAAGATTTTGGACGGGGCTATATCTATCCTAAAATGGCTTTTACGGTTCTGAGTAGTGTAGATGCGGAACCGGGTGATTATCTGGCTGTTGTGGCTAAGAGAAATGGCTCTGATGAGTATATGGAACTGTATGACCTGGACTTCGGGAGAATGCGTCTGCCGGCAACCGGATACGAACCTCGCACATTTGAAATCAGGACAAAGATAGGAGAAGGTGCAACATTCGAGGAGGCAGGAAGCCGGTATAATCCTTCCAGCATTTTCTATAATGGCAAACCAGTCATCGGCTCTACTTATTACTATTCTCTGACGGTGGATGAAGGCGTATCAAAGTATTATGCACTAGTGGATGGTAAATTGGCTGAAAACATCGTATTTGGTGCTGGAAGCGTGAACAGCGTAAGAGGTCTTGAACCGGTTTATGAACTCGAGGTAAGGACTTACCGCAACCTGGAGTCTACCGGCATCCATTCTGTAACATTGGAGCAGAAGACCGGAAATGCTGCCATTTATGACCTGAGCGGCCGCCGCATTACAGGGGCTATGAAGAAGGGTATATACATCAAGAATGGCAAGAAATTCTGCGTGAAGTAATGTTGAATGTTGAGTGTTGAATGTTGAATGTTGAGTGTTGAATTAATAGTGATTATTACGATTACTGATGATATAAAAAATCCCCTGGTGACTTTGTGGCATCAGGGGATTTTTTTCTCTTTACGAAAAGAGGAGGGTGATGAGCGGGATGGTGATGATGCTGCCAACCGTGGTGATGAACGTCATCTCGGTGATGAGCGAAGGATTGCGGCCGTATTTCAGACAGAACATCGTGCCGAAACTCGCTACAGGCATCGCTATAACCACCGTATTGATGTTGTTGACCTGATTGCTTACACCACATACCTTGAACAGAAAATAAATGCTCAGAGGTACTACCACAAGACGCAAGAACGAGGAGAGGTATACCTTAGTACTGCCGATAATCTCCTTCACCGGCAACTTAGCCATCGAGGAACCGATAATCATCAGGGCTGCCGGAACCGTTATGTTGCCCACCATCGTTACCGGACGCGCAATGATATCAGGTGTATGAACCCCGAAAGCTACCAGGAGGGCGGCAACAAAGGCACCCAGAAGAGCCGGAGAAAACAGCACCTTAGGATTGAACTGCTTGACGCTGTACTCGCCCTTGATGAGCATTACACCTGCCGTAAAAATAAAAAAGGTGTTCGGCATGTTGAGCAGCGCGGCATAAAAAATAGCCTTCGGACCGAATATGCTTGAAACAATAGGGTAGCCAATGAAACCTACGTTGGCAAACATCAGCGCAAAACCTATCATGCCCTGGTCATCATGATTGCGCGTGATGAGACGCGGCACCCAGAAACCGAATACCAGCAAAAGGATGTAGGTAAGGAAACCTACACCTAGGAGGGGAAGGATGAGCGTGCGGTCGGGCAGCTCATCGCCCATTACTGACGAGAGTACCAGCAGAGGACAGGTGATATCTACCACCATGCTGGATAGCTTCTTGTCAAACTTGTCGCCCATATATCCCAACTTGCAGGCGACGTAACCTAAAATCACGATGATGAAAAGTATCACCATCACTTCCAAATTTTCCATTTATCCTGAAAATCTATACCTTATATATATGTATGCCGGAATCCCGATATTCTCTCGGAATTTCCGGCAAAAAATGGTTTAATCGATAAATCGCCTGGTGATGTCGCCGTAGTTCTCGATGCGGCGGTCGCGGAGGAATGGCCACCAGCGGCGCACATTCTCGCTGTGCTTCAGGTCGATATCTACCACCAGGCTCTCTTCTTCCTGATCGCTGGCACGGTAGTGGAGCTCGCCCTGAGGACCGGCTACGAAACTGCTGCCCCAGAACTGGATGCCCTCGGTCTGACCGCTAGGATCAGGCTCGAAACCTACGCGGTTTACGGCGATGACCGGCAATCCGTTGGCTACGGCATGGCCCCGCATCACGGTAGTCCACGCCTCGCGCTGGCGCTGCTGCTCCTCCTCGGTATCATAGGTAGCGTAGCCGATGGCGGTAGGATAGATGAGCATTTCGGCTCCCTGCAGTGCCATCAGACGGGCTGCTTCGGGATACCACTGGTCCCAGCAAACCAGCACGCCGAGCTTGCCTACAGAGGTCTGGATAGGGTGGAAACCGAGGTCGCCCGGAGTGAAATAGAACTTCTCGTAGTAGGCAGGATCGTCGGGGATGTGCATCTTGCGGTATATTCCGGCTATGCTTCCATCCTTCTCCATCACTACCGCTGTATTGTGGTAGAGCCCCGGAGCGCGGCGCTCGAAGAGGGAGGTGACGATGACAACGCCGAGATCCTTGGCAAGCTTGCCGTAGAAATCGGTCGAAGGGCCCGGAATAGGCTCTGCCAGGTCGAAGAGGTCAACATCCTCTACCTGACAGAAATAGAGGGAGTTATGAAGTTCCTGAAGCACGATGAGCTCTGCGCCGCGATGGGCGAGGTCGATGATGCCTTCTGCCAGGCGCTGCTTGTTATTGGCGATATCTGCCGTATTATGAAGTTGTAATAAACCGACGTTCATTTTTTACTTTTAATGTTAAATGTTGAATGTTAAATGTGGAATGTTGAGTCTCTGAGGGCTCCCTCGGGCAACTGCATGGTGATGCAGTGGATGCTGCCATGCTGGCGGATAATGGTCTGCGAATCTACGCCGATGATTTCGCGGTCGGGGAAGGCGAGCTGAATCTGCTTGCGTGCCTCCTCGTCCTTTTCCGGCTGATTGTAGGTGGGATAAATCACCGCCTTGTTCAGTATCAGGAAGTTGGCATAGGTGGCAGGCAGGCGGTCGCCCTCGCTCTCCGGGTTGGTGGTGAGACAGTCGCCCTCATCATAGATAGGGTCGGGCATCGGCAGCTTGAGCAAGCGGTAAGGGTATCCCTCCCAGGTGAAGAGACCCTTGAGCTGCTTTTCCAGCGCCTGGAAATCTTCATACTGCTCATCTTCCGGATTATCGCAGCCTACATATAATAAGGTGTCGTGTGGAGCCACTCTCACGATGGTGTCGATGTGGCCGTCGGTATCATCGCCTATCAGATTGCCGTGATCCAGCCAGACGACTCTCTTGAGCTGGAAGAAAGTCTGCAGCAGATGGTCGATGCTGTCGTGGTCGAGCGGCTGGTTGCGGTGAGGCGCCAGCAGGCACTGTGAGGTGGTGAAGAGTGTACCCTTTCCGTCACTCTCGATGCTTCCTCCTTCGAGCACGAAGCCCTGGTGGTTCTCTATATCGGCATTGAAGGCTGCCTGATAGTATAGTTGCAGGGTGATGGCATTATCCTTCTCCCATCTGAACTTTTCGCCCCAGCCGTTGAACTTGAAGTCGAGTATGCGGTAAGGCACCATCCAGGTGTTCTGCTTTTTGCGCAGCACCATCGTGAGGGGTCCGTGGTCGCGTACCCAGGTATCATTGCTTTCTACCTCGTAGAGCAGCACGCGGCTCATCTGTTCGGCAGAGAGCTTTTTCTTGAGCTGGTATCGGGTGGCAGGCACATCGGGTGTAGCTACAAGCAGCTGCTCGTAGCGCGTGATGATATCTGCCAGTTCGAGATAAGTATCTGTAATTTCTGGCAGATACGGCTTCCAGTCGGTGCCGGCATGTGGCCAGGTGAGCATGATGGCGCTCTGTGGCTCCCATTCGGCAGGGAGTGCGAAATCGCAGGGTAATGTAGATTGATGCATAAGCTATACTATTTTATGATACGATGTTCTAAACCAATTTATTATACTCTGTTCTTCATCGGGAACCTTTCCTTGGGGACGGCTCCGTTCTGCTTTTATGAAGTATGCTTGCAAAATTAATAAAAAATCTACAACTATCGGCTGTTTTTGTGAAATATTTTGCGCAAAATCGAAACTTTATATTAAAAAAGTTTAAACGGAGGGCTGCATGGAGATAAAATCGGGGAAAAATGAGTAACTTTGCAGTCTAAAAATAAAATATTGAATAGGAGCGTGAAAATAAAACAGGTAGTTGATGCCCTTGAACATTACGCGCCTCTGCCCTTGCAGGAAGGATATGATAATGCCGGCCTGCAAGTTGGATTGACAGAGGCGGTAGAAATGTCAGGGGCATTGTTGTGTCTTGACGTTACTGAAGCCGTGGTTGAAGAGGCCATCCAGAAGGGATGTAACCTCATCGTGAGCCATCATCCGCTGATATTTCGCAAACTGGCGAGAATCTCGGACGAGAACTACGTGCAGCGTACCGTGCGCAAGGCGATTAAGAATGATATTACCATCGTGGCGATGCATACCAACATGGATGCGGCTGCGGGCGGCGTGAACTTCAAGATTGCCGAGAAACTGGGACTGCGAAACGTGCAGTTCTTTGCAGGCGAGAAGGAAGTGGACGGCGTGAGGGGCGGCGAGGGCGTCATCGGAGAGGTGGCTGAGGACCTGGCAGCCGACGACTTGGTGCTGATGCTCAAGGAGCGGTTTGGCGTGGAGTGCGTGCAGTGCAACCAGTTGCTTCGCCGGCCTATCAGGAAGGTGGCACTCTGCGGTGGAGCAGGTGCTTTCTTGCTCGACGCAGCCATCAAGGCAGGTGCCGATGCCTTCATCACGGGCGAGATGAGCTATCACGAGTATTTCGGCCACGAGCAGGAGATTCAGATCTGTGTCATCGGCCATTATCAGAGTGAGCAGTTTACGGGTGAAATCTTCCGCAGCATCATCCAGGAGAATTTCCCTGATGCCAAATGCTGCATCTCTGAGATAAATACGAATCCGATATTGTATTTATAGGCTGGAAAGTTTATAGGCTGGAAGGCGCAAGCCCAATTCAACATTCAACATTCAACATTCAACATTAAAAGTAAAACATTCAACATTAAAAAAAATAAAGTTATGGCAAAGAAAGATCCTACAGATTTGACAGTGGAAGAGAAGTTGAAGGCTCTCTATCAGCTTCAGACCACCTTGTCTGCAATTGATGAAAAGCGTGCGTTGAGAGGTGAGTTGCCTCTCGAAGTTCAGGATTTGGAAGACGATATTGCTGGTCTTACCACCCGTATCGAGAAGATCCAGACCGATATTGAGCAGTTTGACCGCGCTATTGATCAGAAGCAGCACGAGATAGAGGATGCTCAGGCTAGCGTAGAGCGTTACAAGAAGCAGCTCGAAATGGTAAGCAACAACCGCGAGTATGATACATTGAGCAAGGAAATCGAGTTCCAGGAGCTGGAAATCGAACTTTGCGGCAAGAAGATCCGTGAGGCTCAGCAGATGATCAACGAGCGCCTCTACGACCTCCACAAGGCTGAGGACCAGAAGTCTGACCGCGAGAAGGGTCTGGTAATGAAGCGCTCTGAACTCGAGTCAATCATGGCTGAGACCCGCGAGGAAGAGGAGAATTTGAAGGAGAAGGCATTCGAGCTTGAGAAGAAGATTGAGCCACGTTTGCTCCAGAGCTTCAAGCGCATCCGTAATGGTGCCCGCAACGGTTTGGGTATCGTTTACGTGCAGCGTGATGCATGTGGTGGTTGCTTCAACAAGATTCCACCTCAGCGCCAGCTCGATATCAAGATGCACAAGAAGATTATCCCTTGTGAGTATTGCGGCCGTATCCTCATTGACCCAGAATTGGCTGGTGTTAAGATTGAGGCTCCTAAGAGCGAGGAGAAGCCAAAGCGCAAGCGCGCTATCCGCAAGAGAAAGACTGAGGATGAGGATTAATTCTTCCTCCCTTTCCCGCTCTTTTCGGATGATTATCTTCTGAAAAAGATACGATAAGATACAATGAAGGCTCGCCAAAATTGCTTGGCGAGCCTTTATCTTTTTGTTTGACTAGCATGTGTGTTGTCTAATGGGTGCAAGTCCCTAACGAGCCCTAGTAGTGGGAATCGTCTAGCCAGAGAGACAAGGGTGTCCGTGGTGACGCGGAATCTGAAAGAAGTCAGC
>NZ_CDRSSE010000065.1:0-13696 GCF_977051555.1 Segatella sp. | reverse complement strand
CAGAATGGGAGATTGAGAATATCGAAATGTGTGTTCCATTGAGCCCTGAGGAGTTGCGGGCAAAGCGTAACTCTATTCTCAAGCATCAGTCGCAGATGGAGAGTGCTCCTTTCTTGGGTAATGATGAGCGCCTGTTCTGGCAGAGAGCCGAAGACCGTAACCGTGCTACTGCATCGCTCTACGACCAGTTGGGTCTGGCATGCTATGAGGCCATGGAGGCTTTCGTGGAGTACAAGCCATTGTAATAACTTATTAATATATTAAATCATGGCAAAGTTCAATCGTTTATTAGGCTCGTTTGTAGCCTGTGCAGCGATGCTGGGTGGTATCTCCACTCCGGCATCTGCTGCCGATATTAATATTATCCCGATACCGGTGAAGACTCAGGTACAGAAAGGTGAGTTCGTATTGCCACAGAAGGTGGTAATCGCTTACCAGACGGCTGAAGGCAGAAATATCGCCCAGTACATGGCAGACAAACTGAAGGCTTCTACAGGTTATGAGGTAACGGTAGGTGGAAAGAAGGGGAATATCTCTATACAGATTTCTCCTTCGCTGGAAATTGCCGAGGAAGGTTATCGCCTTACCGTAACCGCCAAGGGGGTTGTTATCAAGGCGAAGACCGCCAAGGGCGCCTTCTACGGTATGCAGAGTTTCATGCAGTTACTCCCTGCCCAGATAGAGAGCGCAACCCGGGTGGATGGGGTGAAATGGGTAGCACAATGCTGTGATATCCAGGATGCTCCACGCTTCGGCTACCGTGGATTCCATCTTGATCCATGCCGCCATTTCATTTCTGTCGAGAATGTGAAGAAGCAACTGGACCTGATGTCTATGTTCAAGGTGAACACCATGCACTTCCATCTGACGGAAGACCAGGGCTGGCGTATCGAAATCAAGAAATATCCTAAACTTACTTCTGTGGGCAGTATCCGTACCGAGGGCGATGGCTCTCTTTATGGCGGTTTCTATACCCAGGAGCAGATTAAGGAAATAGTGGATTATGCTGCCAAGCGCTATATTACCGTGATTCCGGAAATCGACCTTCCTGGTCACATGATGGCAGCTATCTCTGCTTATCCTTATCTTTCATGCAAAGGTGAGCAGTGGTCGGTGAGAACAGTTTGGGGTGTAGAGGATATCGTGATGTGTCCGGGCAAGGAAGATATGTTCCGCTTCCTGGATGACATCTTTAGTGAGATTGTTCCTCTCTTCCCAGGTAAATACTTCCATATCGGTGGCGACGAGTGTCCGAAGACCAGTTGGAAAAACTGCCCTGCCTGTCAGAAGCGTATTCAGACTGAGGGCTTGCAGGCAGAAGGAAAGCATTCGGCTGAGGAAAGACTGCAGAGCTACGTTATCAAGCGCATAGAGAAAATGCTGGAGAAGCGTGGCAGAAAGATTATCGGATGGGACGAGATTCTGGAAGGCGGATTGAGTGAGAATGCTACCGTGATGTCATGGCGTGGAACGGAAGGAGGTATCGAGGCTGCCATGCAGAAGCATGATGTCATCATGACGCCGGGCAGCGAAGGTATGTATCTCGACTGGTATCAGGGCGACAGCAAGGTGGAGCCTGTAACCATTCCTAGTCCTCCTAGATATCTGGCTTCTACCTATAATTATAATCCGGTACCTGATACCATCAAGGCGTTGGGACTGGCTCATCATATCTTGGGCGTTCAGTGTAACAACTGGTCGGAATATATGTATTCCAATGCCAAGATGGAGTATATGATGTATCCTCGTGCCATTGCTCTCTCTGAGATTGCATGGTCGCCAGTGAACAGGAAAAACTTCAAGGATTTCTGCCGCCGACTGGATGCAAACTGTGTTCGTCTGGACGAGCGTCATATCCGTTATCATATCCCATTGCCTGAGCAGCCTTTCGGGTCTTGCGATAAGGTAGTTATTACTGGGGATACTGCGGTAACCTTTACCACCTCGCGTCCTATGAAGATGGTTTATACATTGGATGGAAGTACACCAACTCCTTCTTCTGCGGCTTATGCAGAGCCTATCAGGGTGAGTGGAAACACCATCATCAAGATAGCAACCATATTGCCTTCAGGCAAGATGAGCCGTATCAGAACCGTTGATGTTGAGAAGCAGACTTATGCTCCTGCTGTTAAGGTGGAGGGCGCAAAACCTGGGTTGCAGATGAAGCGCATTAAGGGCAACTATCTGAAGGTTGACCAGCTGGAATGGGCTGATGCTGCCTGGGAGTGTGCAAACATCGAGGGCTTGGAGCAGATGAAGATTCAGCAGAAGGATGATGCTGCTACCTTGCGCGGTGCCAATAATTATGCTGCCATCGCTGAGGGCTACATCAATATTCCGGAGGATGGTGTCTATTATCTCTCTTCCCGTCTGGAGCAGGTTTGGATTGATAACAAACTCATGATCAGCAACGAGGGGGATGTGAAGGCTGGTACCAATCATGATACTTCTGTAGCATTGGCTAAGGGATTGCATCCTTTCAAGGTGGTTTTCCTCGGCAATATCGTTGGCGGCTGGCCTTCATGGTGGAGCAGTCTCGGCATTGAAATGCGCAAGGACAGCGAACAGAAGTTTACACCAGTAGATAACTCTATGTTTTTCAGAAAATAATAAACAGATATGAGCATCAGAAATATAGCAAATGTATCGCTTTGCCTCGCCTTGCTGTCTGTCGGCAATGGCGTGGCGGCTCAGAACGAGTCGCGCTGGCATAATGTGGATATCAACCAGCAGAACCGCGAACCTCGCCGTGCTGCTTTCTTCGCATACGAGACCCTTGACAAAGCACAGAGTTTTGACAAGAAGAAGTCGGCCAACTATCTTTCGATGGAAGGCATGTGGAAGTTTAACTTCGTGAAGGATCATAACAAGCGTCCTGCCAACTTCTTTGCAGCCAACTATGACGATTCGGAGTGGAAGGATTTCCCTGTACCGGGGCTGTTCGAACTGAACGGTTATGGAGATGCTACTTATAAGAATGTCGGTTATGCCTGGGCTACCCAGTTTGATCCGAATCCTCCTTATATCAGCGAACTCAACAACTATACGGGTTCTTATCGTCGTACCTTCGAACTTCCTAAGGACTGGAAGGGCAAGGATGTCTATTTCCATGTAGGTTCGGCTACCAGCAACCTGACCCTTTGGGTGAACGGCAAGTATGTGGGATATAGTGAAGACAGCAAGGTGGCTGCCGAGTTTAATATCTCCAAGTATCTGAAGCCGGGCAAGAACCTGATAGCTATGCAGGTGATGCGCTGGTGCGACGGTTCTTATTTCGAGGATCAGGACTTCTGGCGCTTTACTGGTATAGCCCGTGAGGTTTATCTCTATGCACGTCCGAAACTTCATGCTGCCGATATCCGTCTTGATGCCGGTTTGATGAATAATTATCGGGATGGTATCCTGAACTATCAGATAGCGCTGAAGGGCGGCAAGACTGATGTGACTGTTGCCTTGTGCGATAAGGATGGCAAGCAAATAGCATCGGCTACCGGAGCTCAGGGTGTAATCAAAGTACCGAAGGTGAAGGCTTGGACTGCTGAGACACCTTATTTATATAAGGTATACATCTCTCTGAAGAATAAGCAGGGGGTAGCGGAGGTGATTCCGCAGAAGGTGGGCTTTCGCAATGTGGAAATCAAGAACGCCCAGTTGCTGGTGAACGGCAAGCCTGTACTGATTAAGGGTGTCAACAGGCATGAGATAGATCCGGATGGTGGATATGTGGTAAGTGTAGAGCGCATGATTCAGGATATCAGAATCATGAAACAGTTGAACATCAATGCGGTTCGTACCTGCCATTATCCTGACGATCCTCGCTGGTATGAACTCTGTGATGAATACGGACTGTATCTTACAGCTGAGGCTAACCTCGAATCTCATGGTATGGGATATGGGGAGAAATCACTCGCTAAGTTCCCTGAGTATCTCCAGACTCACATCGAACGCAATGAAGGTAATGTGAAAAGTTTTATCAATCACCCTTCTATCATCGTATGGAGTTTGGGTAATGAGTGTGGTTACGGCATCAACTTCGAAAAGACCTATGACTGGGTGAAAGCGCTAGACAAGACGCGTCCTGTTCAGTATGAGCGTGGCGGTTATGACAGCAAGACCGATATCCACTGTCCGATGTATATCGACTACGAGGAGAGTGAGAAATATTGCAAGAGTGATGGCGTAAAGCCATACATCCAGTGCGAATATGCTCATGCCATGGGTAATTCGGAAGGCGGTTTTAAGGAATATTGGGACCTCATCCGTAAGTATCCTAAGTATCAGGGTGGCTATATCTGGGACTTCGTAGATCAGGGCATTCGTGACAAGAGTCCTGTCACCGGTAAGGAAATCTTTACTTATGGTGGAGATTACGGCCGCTATCCGGCAAGTGACTATAACTTCAACTGTAATGGTATCATTGCTCCAGACCGCCGTCTGAATCCTCATGCTTACGAGATTCAGTACTATCATCAGAATGTATGGATCAAGGACCTGGATGCTGTGAATGGTGCTTTCAAGGTTTACAACGAGAACTTCTTCAAGAATATCGATGACTTGAACCTGACCGCTACGGTTTATGCCAATGGTGTGAAACTGGCTACAGTTGAGATTCCTGAAACAAAGGGTATTGCTCCTCAGGCTACCAAACTGATCAAGAGTGATGAACTGAAGTATGCGGTGGCTGAGGCTGAATCGAAGCATGCAAAGGAGGAGATTGTTCTTAACTTTGCTTTTGCAAGCAATGGCACACAGCCGCTGGTAGACAAGGGCCAGGTGATGGCTCGCCAGCAGTTTATCATCAGCGATTATCAGTTTGCCAAACCGGCGGTTCCTGCTGTTGCTGCTGCGCCAACCAAGAAGGGTAAGGTGCAGCAGACAAGCAGTATGGAGGTGGAGGAAACCAACTCTTATGTGAAGGTCAGCGCACAGAGAATGTCTGTTACCATAGGCAAGAAGACGGGTATGATAGATTATCTCGATGTAGATGGTGAACCGATGTTGAAGTTCCGTGAGAGTATGACTCCGGAATTCTGGCGTGCTCCTACCGATAATGACTATGGAGCATCTCTGCAGAAGGAGATGAGAGTATGGAAGAACCCGCAGATGACTCTGAAGTCTTTCGACAAAAATGTGAGTAAGGACAATGTGGTGCTGACAGCTCTCTTCGATATGCCTGATGTGAAAGCTCAGCTGATGCTCCGCTATGACATCAGTGCTGCGGGCGAGGTGAATGTTACCCAGAAGATGACTACCGACAAGGAGGTTCAGGTTGCCGATCTGTTCAGATTCGGTCTGCAGTTGCAGATGCCTGCTACTTTCTCTAAGCTCGAGTATTATGGTAGAGGTCCTGAAGAGAACTACGTAGATCGTCATTCTTCTGCTTTTATCGGCAAGTACGAGTCTGACGTGAAGGATGAATATTATCCATATATCCGTCCGCAGGAGAGTGGTAACCATACCGATATCCGCTATTTCTCTATCTTCAATCCAACCACCGGCAAGGGTATTACCTTTGAGGGTTATGAACCTATGGAGTGCAGTGCTATCCCTTATCTGGTAGAGGATTTGGATTCTGGTATCGAGAAAACGCATGCATGGGGACAACACAGTGGTGATTTGGTGGATAAGGGACTCGTGCAGTTGCATATCCAGAAATGCCAGTATCCTTTGGGCTGCATCGACAGTTGGATGACCAAGCCTATGGAGAAGTATCGTCTCCATTATGCTGATCGTGAATTTACATTCAAAATAAAGGCAAAATAAAATTTCCGTTATAAAACTCAGATATATGCGGAAATACGGGTATAAGATTAAGTTTAAATAATAAAGTAACCCTAGTTTTAGGGTTGAGAGTTTGTTTTTAGGTTTGCCGCTTGAGGGGTCTTTTGGGCCTTTCAAGCGTTTTTTTATTGTTTGTTTCAAAATGAAACGAATAACGTGTAATTTGCTTTCATTTTGCTTGATATTTTTAAAGGTGTAATGCAAAATAATAACTAAACGAAAAATCTAACATCAAAAAGTAAGTAATATTGTCGGTAATTAAGCAAAATGTCGTACCTTTGCACCAGAAAATAAACAAAATGTAAATTAATTAATAGGAGAGATTAACATGAAAAAGATTGAAGCAATCATCCGTAAGACTAAGTTTGAGGATGTAAAGGAAGCATTGCTTGCCGCCGACATCGAGTGGTTCTCTTACTACGATGTAAGAGGAGAGGGCAAGATGAGACAGGCTCGAATCTATCGTGGTGTCATGTATGATACCAGTAGTATTGAGCGAGTGTTACTGAACGTTGTCGTGCGCGACAAGAACGTCGAGAAAACGATTAATGCCATCCAGGAGGCTGCCCGTACAGGCGAGATTGGTGATGGTCGAATCTTTGTAATTCCTGTAGAGGATACCGTGAGAATCCGTACAGGTGAAAGAGGCGACATCGCACTTTATAATGCGGAGCAGGAAAAATAATATTTAATGTTAAGTGTTTAATGTTAAATGTTAACAGAATTGGATGAATTAATAGTAAAATCGGAATGTTTGGGAGTTAGGTGAGAGTATCGAGTGCTAAGTGGACGTATGCTAACTTAACATTTAACACTTAACATTTAACATTCCTTCTTAAAAGGTAAAGATTATGAGTGTACAGGATTTAGGAATTTCAGTAGATACCGTATGGATGCTCTTGGCAGCCATGTTGGTCTTTTTCATGCAGCCGGGATTTGCCCTCTGCGAGGCGGGCTTTACCCGTAGTAAAAATACAGCGAACATCTTGTTTAAGAACTTTGTCGACTTCATGATCGGTTCCGTTCTTTTCTGGTTCGTTGGTTTCGGATTTATGTTTGGTAGTGATGGTGCCGGATTCATCGGTATGCCTAACTTTGGCGATTTGTCTTTCTATACAAATGCAGCCGGTCTTCCTACAGAAGGCTTCCTGATGTTTGAGACAGTATTCTGCGCTACTAGTGCTACCATCGTATCAGGTGCCATGGCAGAACGTACCAAGTTCTCCATGTACTGTGTTTATTCATTCTTCATTTCGTTGATTATCTACCCTGTAGAAGGTCACTGGACATGGGGTGGTGGCTGGCTTTGCAACAGCGAGGCAGGTTCATTCATGATGAACACCTTCGGTGCAGCTTTCCATGATTTCGCAGGTTCTGCCATTGTACATAGTGTAGGTGGTGTACTTTCTTTGGTTGGTGCCATCTGCTTAGGTCCTCGTTTGGGTAAGTATCGCAACGGCAAGAGTACTGCTATCCCAGGTCACAACCTGATGGCTGCTGCCCTCGGTGTATTCATCCTCTGGTTCGGTTGGTTCGGTTTCAACCCTGGTTCTCAGCTCGCTGCTTCTGGTGAGGTAAACCGTGTTGCTATCAGTCACGTATTCCTGACAACCAACTTGGCTGCAGTCTGCGGTGGTTTGGGTACCATGTTCACATCTTGGATCAAGTATGGTAAGCCATCATTCTCATTGACATTGAATGGTATCCTGGCTGGTTTGGTAGCCATTACTGCCGGTTGCGATTTGGTTAGTCCATTGGGCTCAGCCATCATCGGTCTCTTGGCAGGTATCATCTTGGTATTCTCTATCGAGTTCATTGATACAAAACTTCATATTGATGACCCTGTAGGTGCAAGTTCAGTACATGGTGTTTGTGGTATCTTCGGTACCTTGATGACCGGTCTCTTCGCCCTCGATGGTGGTGCTTTCTATGGTGGCGGTTTCGGATTCTTCGGTGCTCAGTGCTTCGGTATCCTCTGTATCGACCTTTGGGCAGCTGTGACAGGTATCATCCTCTTCTGGGGTATCAAGAAGATTTGTGGTCTCCGTGTTGACAAGAGAATTGAGGAAGAAGGTCTCGATATCTACGAGCATGGTGAGAGTTGCTACAACTAAAGATACTTTCATATAGCGGGAGAGATTTTTCAAAAGAAGTTTTGGCGAGCAAGGTTTTTATTGTACCTTTTGTAAGGTACGCTGCATCTTGACAATAGAAATAAATTACGTTTTGTTTTGTGTTGTTTCTGGTTTGCAGTACCTTTGCAGCCGAAACTTTTAAAAACAAAGATGTATCACATTAAAATAAGAGAATATGAAGAAGATTTTTGATATAAAGAAAATGGGTGCCTTTGCACTTGGTTTGGTTGCTTTTGCTCCTGCTGCTTCTGCTCAGGATGAGGTGGAAACAACAATCGCTGCAGATGTTGTAAACCAATATATCTGGCGTGGCCAGGATCTTGGTAACGTATCTCTCCAGCCAACACTGGGTATTGGCTATAAAGGTTTCTCATTGACAGGTTGGGGTAGCGTAGGTCTTTCCAAATGGGATGACACCAAGGAATTCGACTTGACTGCTGCCTATTCAACAGGTGGCTTTACCATTGGAATTACCGACTACTGGTTTAATTCTGGTGATGGTCGTTACTTCGAGTATGATTCTCATAAGACAGCACATGTTTTTGAAGCCAATATTGGTTACGACTTCGGTCCTGTAGCCTTGAACTGGTATACCAACTTTGCAGGAGCAGATGGTCTGGACAAGGATGGTGACCGTGCTTATTCTTCATATGTTGAGGCATCCGCTCCGTTCAAGTTGGGTGGTTGCGATTGGACTGCTACGATTGGTGCTGTGCCTTTTGCCACATCTTTCTATTATGGACATGAGAATGGCGTTGGCGGTTTTGCTGTTACCAATGTTTCTGTAAAGGCAACCAAGGATATCAAGATTACTGATTCCTTCAGCGTTCCAGTCTTTGCTCAGGTAGCAGCCAACCCTAGTAGCGAGAAAGCTTATCTGGTAGTAGGTTTTACCTTGCAGCCATAACAGGCTCTTAGGTTTTACGATATAATCTTACGTTGGTAGGTTTAAGTTTTTATTTTTTTATTTTAAATGCCGATAGTTCCACCAAAGAGCTATCGGCATTTCTTTGTATGGTGTGGGTGTGGGGGGTAGAAAGTTGTATATGATGTAAAATGTGCTCTAGAAACGCTTTATTTATCTTAAAATCGGTTGTATTTTACAGATTGTAATCAAAATATGTATTTTTCTTTTCAATTTATCATAAATTTCTTGTTAATATGTGTTGATGTGTTATTGTTGTGATAAAGTAAAGACAAAATGCTACTATTCTTTTCTTTATTCTAACAAAAAGTTGTAATTTTGCACACGAAACATAGCAAAAAGTAATTTTAAGCTTTGTTTTTGCTTGGTTTGATCCTAAAAGAATCGTTGGGACATGCCAAGGTGAATAAGAGAGAATAATAGTTAAAAATAACCGTAAAAGAAAGGAAAAGATTTATGTGTGGAATCGTATCTATCTTCAATATTCAGGAGCAGACTCCTGAATTGCGACAGCAAGCGCTTCGTATGAGCCAGAAGATTCGTCATCGCGGACCAGACTGGAGCGGAATCTACTGTGGTGGTTCTGCTATCCTGGCACATGAGCGTCTGAGTATTGTAGACCCTGAAAGTGGTCGCCAACCTTTGTTTGCACCAGACAAAAAACAGGTGCTTGCCGTAAACGGTGAGATTTATAATCATCAGGACATCCGTGCCCGTTTTGCTGGAAAATACCAGTATCAGACTGGTTCCGACTGTGAGGTGATTCTTTCTCTCTATCGTGAGATGCGGGAAGATGCAGATTTCGCTACCTTAATATATAAAGGTGAAGATGCTTTGCATGCCCGTATCACCAAGATGCTCGAAGAACTGAACGGTATCTTTGCCTTTGCTCTTTACGATGCCGAACGTGATGAGTTCCTCATCGCTCGAGACCCGATCGGAGTCATTCCTCTTTATATCGGTTATGATAAAGATGGAAAAGTGCTGGTGGCAAGTGAGTTGAAAGCTTTGGAAGGTCAGTGCGACCACTATGAGCCATTCCTCCCAGGTCATTATTATTATAGCAAGAACCCTGGCATGAAGCGTTACTATTCACGCGATTGGTTTGAGTATGCTGCCATGCAGAAAAAATATCAGATTGATGATGCCAAGAAGGCTGAAGAACAGCTGAAGGATGCTGAACCTCAGGAGAAAGCGGCAGTGAAAGAGATTCATGATGCTTTGGAGGCTTCTGTCAAACGTCAGTTGATGAGTGATGTTCCTTATGGTGTTCTTCTCAGCGGTGGTCTCGATTCTTCCGTCATCTCTGCCGTAGCCGAGAAATTCTCTTCTACCCGTGTAGAGAACGGTGGTGAAACCAAGGCTTACTGGCCTCGACTTCACTCCTTCGCCGTTGGTTTGAAGGGTGCGCCTGATTTGGCAAAGGCACGATTGGTAGCCGATCACATCGGTACCGTGCATCACGAAATCAACTACACCATCCAGGAAGGTCTGGATGCCATCCGGGATGTCATCTACTTCATCGAGACCTACGATGTTACCACCGTGCGTGCATCTACCCCAATGTATCTCCTGGCGAGAGTCATCCGAAGCATGGGTATCAAGATGGTGCTTTCGGGCGAGGGAGCCGACGAGGTATTCGGAGGTTATCTCTACTTCCACAAGGCGCCGGATGCCAAGGCTTTCCACGAGGAAACCGTCCGTAAGCTCGGTAAACTCTACCTCTACGATTGCCTGAGAGCCAACAAGAGTCTGGCGGCATGGGGTATTGAGGGCCGTGTGCCTTTCCTCGACAAGGAGTTCCTGGATGTAGCGATGGGTATGAACCCGGTATTGAAGATGTGTCCGGATAAGACCATCGAGAAGAAGGTGGTACGTGAGGCTTTCGCCGATCTGCTTCCGGAAGAAGTAGCATGGCGACAGAAGGAGCAGTTCTCTGATGGAGTGGGCTATTCATGGATTGATACTCTGAAGCAGATTACCGCATCAGCCGTCAGCGATGAGCAGATGGCGCATGCTGCCGAGCGATTCCCTATCAATCCTCCACAGAACAAGGAGGAGTACTATTATCGCTCAATCTTCGCCGAGCACTTCCCAAGCGACAGCGCTGCCAAGAGTGTACCTAGCGTACCTAGCGTAGCCTGCTCTACAGCCGAAGCCCTTGCCTGGGATGCCTCTTTCAAGAATCAGAACGATCCTAGCGGTAGAGCCGTAGCAGGAGTTCATGAGCAGGCGTATAAATAACATAGCTTTTACGAGCAAGCATATCAATGATAAAATAGTTAGAAATAACCGATATAAAACGAACAAGAAATGGAAAAAGGATTGTACAGTTCAGCCTATGAGCACGATGCGTGTGGCGTAGGTATGGTGGTGAATATCCACGGTAACAAGAGTCATGAGCTGGTCGATAACGCCTTGAAGGTACTCGAGAACATGCGTCATCGTGGTGCAGAGGGTGCCGATAACAAGACGGGTGATGGTGCCGGTATCATGCTCCAGATTCCACATGAGTTTATTCTTCTTCAGGGTATCCCTGTACCGGAAAAGGGAAAATATGGTACGGGTCTCGTCTTCTTACCTAAGGATGAGAAGAAACAGCAGGATATTCTCTCTATCATGATTGAGGAAATTGAACGCGAGGGATTGCAGCTGATGCATCTCCGCAATGTGCCTACTAACCCTAATTGTCTGGGTGAGGCTGCATTGAGCAATGAACCTGCCATCAAACAGGTGTTCATTACAGGTGTTACAGATGATAAGGTGCCTGTCTTCGAGCGCATCCTCTATCTCATCCGCAAGCGTATCGAGAAACGTGTCTGTGATCCTGATTTCTATATCTGTTCGTTGTCTAATTCGAACATCGTATATAAGGGTATGTTGAGCAGCCTCCAACTGCGTCAGTACTATCCTGATTTGACGAATAATTATTTTACAAGCGGTTTGGCTCTGGTTCACTCCCGCTTCTCTACCAACACCTTCCCAACATGGAGTCTGGCTCAGCCATTCCGTCTCCTTGCCCACAATGGTGAGATCAACACCATCCGTGGTAACCGTGCCTGGATGAAGGCTCGCGAGAGTGTGTTGAGCAGTGAGGCTCTGGGCGATATCCGTGAGATCTCTCCTATCGTTCAGCCTGATATGAGTGACTCTGCCAGTCTCGACAATGTATTCGAGTTCTTCGTGATGAGTGGTCTGTCATTGCCTCATGCCATGGCTGTCATGGTTCCTGAGAGCTTCAACGACAAGAACCCTATCTCTGAGGATCTGAAAGCTTTCTATGAGTACCACTCTATCCTGATGGAGCCATGGGATGGTCCTGCCGCCCTGCTCTTCAGCGATGGCCGTTATGCCGGTGGTATGCTCGATAGAAATGGTCTGCGTCCTGCCCGCTACACCATCACCAAGAACGATATGATGGTAGTCGCATCTGAGGTAGGTGTGATGGATTTCGACCCGACCGAGATTGCCGAGAAGGGCCGTCTGCAGCCTGGTAAGATTCTCCTCATCGATACCCAGGAAGGCAAGATCTACTATGATGGCGAAATCAAGGAGCGCCTGGCTGAGGCTCATCCTTACCGTCAGTGGTTGAACACCAACCGTATTGAACTGGAAAAGCTCCGCAGCGGCCGTAAGGTGGAAAACAGTGTGGAAAACCTCACTCGCAAGGAATTGGAGTTCGGTTTTGGCGAGGAAGATATCGATGGTACCATCATTCCAATGGCTACCAAGGGTCAGGAGCCTACTGCATCTATGGGTAATGATACACCACTTGCCGTGCTCTCAGACCAGCCACAGATTTTCTTCAACTACTTCCGTCAGCAGTTTGCTCAGGTTACCAACCCTGCCATCGACTCTATCCGTGAGAACCTTGTGATGAGTCTTACCGAGTATATCGGTAGAGTAGGTTCCGGCATTCTGAACCCGGACGAAAGTAACTGCAAGATGGTTCGTCTGCCACATCCTATCTTGACGAATACTCAGTTGGATATCCTTCAGAATATCCGCTACAAGGGCTTCAATACAGTAAAACTCCCCATGCTCTTCGAAACCGCCAAGGGTGAAGAAGGACTGCATGAGGCTTTGGATGAACTCTGTAAGCAGGCTGCCCAGAGCGTGGATGATGGTTACAACTACATCATCCTGAGCGACCGTGGCGTGGATGAGACCCATGCGGCAATCCCATCATTGCTCGCCGTGAGCGCCGTACATCATTATCTGATTGATGCCGGCAAGCGTGTGCAGACAGCCCTCATCGTTGAGAGCGGTGAGATTCGTGAGGTAATGCATGCAGCCCTGTTGTTGGGTTACGGTGCTTCAGCCCTCTGTCCATACCTGACATACGCCATCCTCGACGACCTGGTCAAGAAGGGGAAGGTCCAGGAGGATTACCATACAGCCGAGCAGAACTATATCAAGGCTGTGAAGAAGGGCTTGTTCAAGATTATGGCTAAGATGGGTATCTCTACCATCCGAAGCTATCGTGGTGCCAAGATCTTCGAGAGCATCGGTTTGAGCGAGAGCCTCCTGAAGAGTTACTTCGGAACAGAGGTGAGCACCATCGGCGGTATCGGACTCGAGACCATCGCCCGTGATGCTATCCGCCTGCACGACAAGGCATTCGAGACCAAGAAGCTCGACTTCCTGCCAAGTCTCGGACAGTTCCACTACCGCAAGGACGGTATCAAGCACGCTTGGAACCCAGAGACCATCGCTACCCTGCAGCTTGCAACCCGCAAGGGCGATTACGATCTCTTCAAGAAATATACACATCTCGTTGACGATAAGCAGGAGCCTATCTTCATCCGCGACTTCTTCGGTTTCCGCAAGAATCCTATCTCTATAGATAAGGTGG
>NZ_CDRSSE010000064.1:0-13983 GCF_977051555.1 Segatella sp. | reverse complement strand
CCGAGCTTGTGAAAGTTTGGGCTTTGTTGTAAATAAAACAGAAAACTTTCTTAAAGAACAAGACAAAAGTTTGCAAGTAGGCGTTTTTTGCGAAAAAGGGTGCGTCATGGACTTATGACACACCCTCATTGACCTAAATTTTATGCTGATAATCGAATTTCGCAATTAGTTGCTATACGCACTCTCACCATGCTCGTAGATGTCGAGACCTTCCTCCTCTACTCGCTTGTCAACACGTACTCCTACACTCTTATCTACTACCTTGAAGATAATGTAGGTAACTACTACGCTGTAGATGATGCTTACCACGGTGGCTACAACCTGAACCCAAAGCTGATGCCAGTCACCATAAAGGGCACCTTCAACGCCTTCGGCACCGGTTACATATCTTGTGGCGAAGACACCGGTGAGGATAGAACCCAGGATACCACCGATACCATGAACCCCAAAGGCATCGAGGGCATCATCATACTTGAACTTCTCCTTCACTACTGCTACCATGAAGAAGCAGACGATGGTGGAAATGATACCGATGCAGAAAGCACCTAAGATATCCGTACTGCCAGCTGCTGGAGTGATGGCTACTAATCCGGCTACAGCACCGGTACAAGCACCTACCGTAGTTGGCTTCTTGTTCACAATCCAGTCGATGAGCATCCAGGTGGTGGCTGCTGCAGCTGTGGCGATATGAGTGACGAGGAAGGCGTTGGCAGCCAGACCATCAGCAGCCAAACCGCTACCGGCATTGAATCCGAACCATCCCAACCAGAGGAATGACATACCCATGAACACGAAGGTGATGTTATGAGGAGTGATAGGATGACCTGCACGGTAATCATCACGCTTGCCTACACAGAGTGCCATGACCAGGGCGGCTACACCGGCATTGATATGAACTACGGTACCACCCGCAAAGTCGATGGCTCCCATCTCCTGCAGGAAACCGCCGCCCCATACCCAGTGGGCCATTGGAAGATAGGCGATGATAACCCAAAGGATGGTGAAAAGTACATAACCACTGAACTTGACACGCTCGGCAAAAGCACCGAGAATCAAGGCTGGAGTAATCAGGGCGAACATGCACTGGAACATAGCAAAGGTGAGTTCCGGAATGCCTGTAGGCATGATGGCATCCAGACCGATGCCGTGAAGGAAACACTTATCGAAACCGCCGATGACGCAAGCCAGAGGATTGCCCGAATCGGCATATTCTGTAGAGAAAGCCCAGGAATATCCGAAGGCTACCCATATCAGACTGACTACTGCCACGATGAATACCGTCTGCATCAGGATGCTGAGGATATTCTTCTGGCGCACCAAACCACCATAAAAAAGTGCTATACCTGGGATTGACATCAAAAGCACCAAGATGGTTGCCATGATCATCCACGCTGTGTTACCCGTATCGAGTGTTGTCAATAATAAACTGCTCATATTTTTTATCAAGAATTTAAGAATTATAGAATTATCATTGCTTTCGAGCAAAGCTAATCCTTTAGAATTCTGAATTAAAACTATCGTTTTGAATTAGAGAACAAAAAGAAACGAAATTCTTAAATTCTCTAATTCTTGAAAACAAAATCACTATTTTTCTTGCTCTGCATTATAGAGAGCAATGTCGCCTCGTTCGCCGGTTCTGATTCTTACCGTATCGAGTACAGGAATCACGAAGATTCGGCCATCTCCTACTTCACCGGTCTGTGCAGCGCCCTGGATGGCGGCGATGGTAGGCTCCACATTCTTATCACGAACCACAATATTCAGAAGCACCCGTTCGATGCTGCTGGTATCGTACATCACACCACGGTAAATGCGAGCCTGGCGCATTTTTCCCTCTCCTCTTACATTATAATAAGAGAACCACTCGATGTCTGCTGCTAAAAGCGCCTTCTTGACATCCTCGAATCTAGACTTGCGGATAATTGCCTCAATCTTCTTCATAATCCTTTAATAATTAATAATGTGTTAATACTTTTATTGATTGTCTCTTTCTGAAAACGGACTTTCATTGGTTGTTATCCAAATAGAGTCATTCTTTTACATTATGTTCGTTTTCGACTGCAAAATTAATACATTTTGTCAGCATTTTAAATAAAAAGCAAACATTTCATTTCTACTTTTTATCAGATATTTTAAATTTATCGAGGCTTATCCTATTCTCCTTACAATTTGTAAGGCAGAAGACGTTTTTATGATACAAATGTAAGGTAGTAAAAAATAATCAAGATTTTTGTATTTATTTTCTTGCATATCTCAACAAATCGTCGTACCTTTGCAACCGAAATCAAACAAATAGTCATCGAAACATTCGAAAGACTAGCAAAAAGTCAAATCTCTAAAGAGGTAAGACATGAGAGATAAAAGAAGAGTATTCAAACATAAAGAACAACGCAGATGAAAGAAACGGTTCATTTTACAAAGATGCAGGGAGCGGGTAACGATTATATATATGTAGATACCCAACAATACGATATCCCTGACCCAGAGAAGGCGGCTATTGCCTGGAGTGCTTATCACACGGGCATAGGAAGCGATGGACTGGTTCTCATCGGAAAGCCGCAAGACGGCAGAAGAGCAGATTATTCGATGCGCATCTTCAACGCCGATGGTTCAGAAGCGATGATGTGCGGCAATGCTAGCCGATGCATCGGTAAGTATCTTTACGAAAAAGGATTGACCCAAAAGGATACCATCCGACTGGAAACACTTTCGGGTATCAAGATATTGAAACTTCATCTTCAGGATAATAAGAAAGTTGTGGAATCGGTAACAGTAGACATGCTGAAACCCAAACTCGAAAATCCCGAGCAATTCATAGGTCCTTCGGTGCTCGAAGCTGACGGCAGAAAATTTGAAGGCACCTATGTTTGCATGGGTAATCCGCATTTCGTTACCTTCGTGGATGACATCGACACCATCGACATCGCCCACTATGGTAAAATCCTGGAAAGAGACAAGGCATTTCCCCAGCGATGCAACATAGAATTTGCACAAGTAACTGACACAGACGTCATAAGGACACGAGTTTGGGAAAGGGGAAGCGGAATAACAATGGCTTGCGGAACAGGAGCCTGTGCCACAGCTGTAGCCGCAGCCCTTACCAAGCGCGCTGGCAGAAAAAGCAGTATCGTGATGGATGGCGGAACGCTGGAAATAGAATATAGCGAGGCTGATGATCATGTTTACATGACGGGACCTGCAGCATTCGCCTTTGAAGGAGAAATCCAGGTGGAGGTTTGAGTGTGAAATGTTAAATGTTGAATGTTAAATTTAGCTGCACCAACAAAGTTAACACTTAACATTTAACACTTAACATTAAAATAAGATAGACGCAAACTTAAATAACAAATGGTCGATAATGACCGTAAATAAAAGGAGAAACAAAATATGGCATTAGTTAATGAACATTTCCTGAAGTTGGCCAACAACTACTTGTTTGCCGACATCGCAAAGAAGGTGAACGCCTACAAGATTGCACATCCTAAGCAGCGTGTAATCAGTCTGGGCATCGGTGACGTAACCCAACCTCTCTGCCCTGCCGTCATCAAGGCGATGCACAAGGCAGTGGATGAGATGGCTGAGCAGGCTTCTTTCAGAGGCTATGGTCCGGAGCGAGGCTACGACTTCCTCCGAGAGGCAATCATCAAGAACGACTTCCTGCCACGTGGCATTCATCTCGATGCCAACGAGGTATTCGTAAACGATGGAGCCAAGAGTGATACAGGAAATATCCAGGAGATTTTGAGATGGGATAACAACATCGGCGTTACCGACCCGATTTATCCGGTTTATATAGATTCTAACGTGATGATAGGTAGAGCGGGAGTCTTTGAGAATGGCAAGTGGAGCAATGTAACCTACATGCCTTGCGATGAAAGCGACGAGTTCATCCCTCAGATTCCAGACCACCGTGTGGATATGATTTATCTCTGTTATCCAAACAACCCAACGGGTACGGTCATCTCGAAAGAGGAACTCAGAAAATGGGTAAACTACGCTATCAAGAACGAGAGCATCATCCTCTATGATGCAGCCTACGAGGCATATATCACCGACCCTGACATTCCACATTCTATCTACGAGATTCGTGGAGCTAGAAAGGTAGCGATAGAATTCCACAGTTATTCGAAGACTGCCGGATTCACCGGTGTACGTTGCGGTTACACCATCGTACCAAAGGAGTTGAAGGCAAAGACATTGGCAGGTGAGGAAGTGGCATTGAATCCGATCTGGGACCGCCGCCAGTGCACCAAGTTTAATGGTACAAGCTATATCAGCCAGCGTGCTGCCGAAGCCATCTATACCCCAGAGGGTAAGGAACAGGTGAAGGCAACCATCAACTACTATATGGAGAATGCCCACTTCATGAGAGCAGAACTCCAGAAACTCGGCTTGAGAGTATATGGTGGCGAGAATGCACCTTATCTCTGGGTGAAGACGCCAAACAATACACCAAGCTGGAAATTCTTCGAAGAGATGCTTTATGGTGCCAGCGTAGTCTGCACCCCAGGTGTCGGTTTCGGTCCATCAGGCGAAGGCTACATCCGACTCACCGCCTTCGGCGAGCACGAGGACTGCAAGGAAGCCATGGAGAGAATAGCCAAATGGCTGGGAAAATAATTCAACACTTAACATTGAACATTAAACATTAAAAAATATAAGGTATGAGCAACTTAAGATTTGAAGCTGTTTCAGAGGCTTCCAAGAGAAAGCCTGTTGAGGTAACCGCTCCTAGCGAGCGACCAAGTGAATTCTTCGGTAAGAAGGTATTCAACCGACAGAAGATGTACAAGTATCTCCCTGCAGATGTCTATGAGAAACTGGTAGACGTCATCGACAACGGAGCACGTCTCGACCGTAACATCGCCAATGCCGTAGCCAAAGGCATCAAGCAGTGGGCTGACGAGAATGGCGTAACCCACTACACCCACTGGTTCCAGCCATTGACAGAAGGTACTGCAGAAAAGCACGATGCCTTCATCGAGCACGATGGCAAGGGTGGTATGATCGAGGAATTTTCAGGCAAGTTGCTCGTTCAGCAGGAGCCTGATGCTTCTTCTTTCCCATCTGGCGGTATCCGCTCAACCTTCGAGGCCCGCGGTTATTCTGCATGGGATCCAACATCTCCTGTATTCATCATCGACGATACACTCTGTATCCCTACTGTCTTCATCTCTTATACAGGTGAGGCTCTCGACTATAAAGCTCCATTGCTCCGTGCATTGCACGCTGTAAACGTAGCTGCTACAGAGGTTTGCCACTATTTCAACCCAGATGTAAAGAAGGTTGTTTCTAACCTCGGTTGGGAGCAGGAGTACTTCCTGGTAGATGAAAGCCTCTATGCTGCACGTCCTGACCTGATGCTGACAGGCCGCACCCTGATGGGTCACGATTCAGCCAAGAACCAGCAGATGGATGACCATTACTTCGGTGCCATCCCTGAGCGTGTTCAGGCATTCATGAAAGATTTGGAAATCCAGGCTCTCGAGCTCGGTATTCCTTGCAAGACCCGTCATAACGAGGTAGCACCAAACCAGTTTGAGTTGGCACCTATCTTCGAAGAGACCAACCTTGCCGTTGACCACAACATGCTCTTGATGAGCTTGATGAAGAAGGTGGCTCGCCATCACGGTTTCCGCGTACTTCTCCATGAGAAGCCATTCGCAGGCATCAACGGTTCTGGTAAGCACAACAACTGGAGTCTCGCTACAGATACAGGCATCCTGCTCCATGGTCCTGGCAAGACACCAGAGGATAACCTCCGATTCGTAGTCTTCATCACAGAGACCTTGATGGGTGTATACAAGCACAATGGTTTGCTCAAGGCTTCTATCATGAGCGCTACCAATGCGCATCGTCTGGGCGCCAACGAGGCACCTCCAGCAATCATCTCTTCATTCCTCGGCAAGCAGCTGACCGACCTTCTCGAGCACATTGAGAAAGCCGACAAGAAGGATCTCTTCACCATGGCTGGCAAGCAGGGCATGAAGTTGGATATCCCTGAGATTCCAGAGTTGATGATTGATAACACCGACCGTAACCGTACATCACCATTCGCCTTCACCGGTAACCGTTTCGAGTTCCGTGCCGTAGGTTCTGAGGCTAACTGTGCATCAGCAATGATCGTATTGAACACAGCTGTAGCCGAGGCTTTGACCGACTTCAAGAAGCGTGTGGATGAGTTGATTGCCAAGGGTGAGGATAAGACATCTGCCATCATCGACATCGTTCGTCAGGATTTGAAGACCTGCAAGCCAATCCGTTTCGACGGCAATGGTTACTCAGATGAGTGGGTAGAGGAAGCTGCTAAGCGTGGTCTGGACTGTGAGAAGAGCTGTCCTAAGATTTTCGAGCGTTATCTCGACCCTGCCTCTATCAAGATGTTCGAGGATATGGGCGTCATGAAGAAGAACGAGTTGGAAGCTCGTAACGAGGTGAAATGGGAGACCTACACCAAGAAGATTCAGATTGAGGCTCGTGTAATGGGCGACTTGAGCATGAACCACATCATCCCTGTGGCTACTCACTATCAGAGCCAGTTGGCTAAGAATGTGGAGAACATGATTGACATCTTCGGCGACGAGGAAGGCAAGAAGTTGACAGCCCGCAACATCAAGATTATCAAGAAGATTGCCGAGCGCACTCAGATTATCGAGACCGGTGTTGAGGAGTTGGTAAATGCCCGCAAGGTTGCCAACAAGATTGAGAATGAGCACGATAAGGCGATAGCTTATCATGACACGGTAGCTCCAAAGATGGAGGAGATCCGTTATCAGATTGACAAGTTGGAGTTGGCTGTAGCCGATGAGCTCTGGACCTTGCCTAAGTATCGTGAACTCCTGTTCATCCGCTAATCAGCAATGTCTTCCAACATAAGACATATTTCTGACAGATAAAAAAAACAAAGCTCTAACAAGAGCTACTCTTCATCAGATATAACAATTGAACGATCAATCTATTTCTTTTATTGGTTGTTTAAGTTTGCGCGGAGTGTGGTTGTGAAATCACGCTCCGCTTTTTATTATCAGATAGTTAGATTACTTTTCAGCCTCAACAAAAAAGGCTTCTAAAAACAAAAAGTCCCCCAATAGCCCCAAAAGATACAAAGAAATCACTCCATATTGAGACTGCCATTATACCTAAGTGATTTCTTATTCACCACTCATCATAATGGTTCCCGTCTCTAAGGATAATTGTTACTAAACCACAGATAATTGTTACTAACCCTAATAGAAATCTCCGTTCAATAGTATTGAACCTATATTCAAAAGTATTGAACGCACATTCAGAAGTTCTGAACGCACATTCAAAAGTAATGAACGAAACTTTCTACTAGGAAAAAGGACATTTTTCCTAATGACAACCAAGACTTTTCCTAAGATTAACACAAAATTAATACTGGAAGGAGGGAGAAAGGAGATAAGAGGAAGCCGGAAAGGACGACTTTGATGCTGCCACGGAAGCTATGACCACCATCACCAAAAAGCGTGCAGGCAACAAAGATGTGGCTTGCACGCTTTTTTCTTTTATATTCTTAAACATAACTTGAATTATTGTTTGAAAAGCTTTGTTCTTTTGCTTACAGACTGTAACTAAAATTTGTTAATTAATATTTTCAAGCCACTTTTTCAAGTTGGCTCATTTATTAATATTTTGGGAAGATAGGGGTAAATACCCATAACAAAAGACTGAGCAGTTACAGAATTGATAATTTTTCGTTAAATAAAGATAAAATAAAAGTCAATATTATAAGGCATAAGAATTATTTTCCTATCTTTGTAGGATAATATTCAATAATTTAGGCTTATGAAGCAGGTTCTACTATTTTGGGCATTATTGTTGGTGGCAACTTATTGCTACCCACAATCTGCGAGTGTTCTGACAAAAGCGAATTATTATCGGATAGATGATCAACTGACAAAGGAAGAAATTGACATTTCTGACCTTGACTTAAATAAATCAAAATTGCAGATATGCATAGATGACAGACTCCTGTCTAAGAAAAAAATAAGTCAAACTATCATGCCTTCTTCTGATTCTCTATCAGCTTTGATGAGCATAGAGAATTCTTCAAGACGTTATTTTAGGTTTGAAGAAAATGGTATGTTATTAGTGGGTGATGAGAACAAGTTGTCTAAGTGCAATTATGATATGCCCGAGAAATGGCTACCATGCATATTTTTGTCCCAAGACAGTATCTATGGTCTATTTAATGGAATAGGCATATACTGCAAGAGATTACCCTATCGAAAATTTGGCGATTATCAAACCAAAATTGTTGGATATGATCAAATTGTCTTCAACGGAGATACCCTGAATGATGTCGCCAGATTGCTAACGTCTAGGCGATATTTCATCAAATATTTATCACAAGATACATTATATTCAAATACTCTGCCCCAATTTACAACGGACAGTATTCTTTACAATCTCCATTCCACTGAATCTTTTGTTACGGAGATAGAGCTTCGTTGGTATGCCAAAGGGTACCGTTATCCTATACTTGAGCATTATACATTGAAAAATGAGAGGGGCATACTTCAAAATTCTTATACATTTTTTTGTTCTATAGGCGAACAAAATTCAATGCCTGATACTGAAAATGAAGCTATACGCTTACAAGCTTCTGAAAATGACAATACGGGAAGTACAAAGAGTGTTGTCTCAAAATATAGTATTGCCCAAAATAAGGAAGAGGCATCCTTGCTGATAAAATACGAATTGTCAGAAGCAGCAAATGTCCTTTTTATCCTAGCTGATACTAAAGGAAGCATCTACAAAAAGAAGCAACAAAAATCTAATGTAGGTGAGAACCTGATGGCTATAAGCTATTCTGGATTATCTTATGGGCAATACGTACTATATATAGAAGTCAATGGGGAAAGATTATCGGAAAAATTTACTAACAGATAAAGATTAGCAATATGGGAAGGAAAATAGATTTGATAGTGCTTGTTTTTTGCTTGAGTCTTTGCATAAAGGCTCAGATAAAACCTGTATTCAATGTATCTGGTCCTGAAGTGTCAAATTTGGGAGAGTATGGAACCATACCTGTCGGTCATTATACAGGAGTTCCTGACATTTCCATACCACTTTATAACGTTCAAATAGGAGATTATGAATTACCTATATCTTTGAGTTATCATTTGGCATCTGTAAAACCGACAACAGCCCCTGGTATATTAGGAGCAGGATGGAGCTTGAAAGCTGGTGGTTATATAGCCCGTTCTGTAAGAGGACGAACTGATGAAAAAATGGATGATCAAGGTATAGAGCATGGGTATTATGCACATGCAGACAAAATAGCACAATTAAATGAAAGTAACATTCAATCTCATTTTGTAAATTATCTAGATGTTAATAGTCATAATCTACCGAATAAAAATTGGTATGAATTAGCTGCCGACGAATTCAGTTTTAACTTCTGTGGCTACTCTGGAAACTTTTATTACAAAGGCAACGGAGAATGGGCTGTTATTTCCGACCAAGACATCAAGGTAGAATTTGTACCTACCACAGATTTTTTGTCCTTGGATGATGTAAGCAAGCGAATTCCAATAAACAACTGGAATTGGCGGAATATGAACCAGCGTTTTTTTGGTCGCTTTACTTTGATAACTCCCGATGGATGCCGTTATGAGTTTGGTGGCATTAATGCTATGGAATTTAGCATACCCTACTATGCAAGAAACAATAGCGATTTAGTAGCTTCGACTTGGATGCTGTCAAAAATTACAACCCCCTCTCATCGTGTCGTTTCATTCACATACGACACAAATCCTGTAATGGCAAATATAAAGTATATGCCTCAGTATAGCGAAGTTTACAAAGGAAATTCTAGTAATCAAGAAATTTTTATGCAAACAGGCTTGAAAGGATTTACAGGTTTTTTATTGTATCCTGTTAATTTAAAAAGTATATCAACCCAAAATGAAACCATAACATTGGATTACCAGAGGGATTTGGCATACTCCACGAATTTTGGTCGTCACTCAAACTGTCTATATTGGAATACAGCAGGATATGATCGCCAAGATATCTATCTTCCATCAGATAGACCAGAAAATCAGTTCTTGACTCTGTTTAAAATAGATGAAGGACTAGGTAGTCTCTCTATGGATAAGGCAATTGCATATAGTCTCAAACACTATTACCTGCATCGCATAGCCATAAGAAATCTTTGTGGTGGGCAATCCAGGAGCATCTACTTTGATTATAAATTATATCAAGAGAACCTATTATCGTTAGTTACCTTCAGGGAAGGAGTTCCCGATTTGATAAAGCGTGATATTCAAGCCCCTCACCCTGAAGATTGCATTACAGTCTTGGACATACCAGAACTGCCAGATACCGTCAGTGTACCAGAGTATAAATTCCGTTATATCTCACAAGATAAAGGACAAGTGGCTTATGGCATATCAAAAGTTGATTCATGGGGGTATTATTGTGGTGGTACAAATTCAATAACTGCCATTCCTAGTTTTGGCATACACCTTCCAAACGTAATTTACATGAAGAAAGGTGTTCTGAGTTCTATTTGTTACCCAACTGGAGGACGCTCTAATTTTGACTACGAATATAACTCTTACTCAAAAGTTGTAAGCGACAATTCCCACAGCATATTGAATCATTCTTGGAGTCCTTCTGGAGGATTAAGAATTAAGGAAATCCAGAATATTGATAAAGATGGGGCAACAACTAGTATAACACGTTACCATTATAAAGAAAATATCGGAGACTCTGATTCTAAGAGTAGTGGTATATCGAAGGGACGTCCATGTATAAAATATAGTATACAGCAAGGAGACTTGACTTATGTGCAAGCCTCTGAAGGAGGCATGTTCCCAGATATAACCAATTATAATTCTCCTGACGTGGGCTATTCTTGTGTGATAGAGGAAACCCTTGACTCAGCTAAAGTATCGCAAGGCTACATTAAGTATCGCTATTCCAATTACGACACCGACATTTGGGGGAATACCCATAAGGATGTAGACTGTCACTATGCAACAGAAGGCTTGGCTCATACGCCATTGGCAGCATTCAGTAGCCGCTCTTTCGAGCGTGGAAAGTTGCTTTCAAAAGAATACTATTCTAAGGAAGGCAAGTTGTTGAGAACCGAAAAAACGGCTTATACACGCGTAAATGATAATGAGCTGTTGATGCTCAGCGAGAATTTCTTGTCTTATTCTAAGGTAACTGGAGGCTATCCTGCTATTTCCAAGGAAAATCTTCTTGCAGGTATTGTATATGGGACAAGATTATGCGCCTATTTGCCCACGAAGAAAATCATAACAGAAAATTATGACGGAGGAACATACTCGGAAACTTGCACTTATACATATAACTCTTCCAAACTTTTGACCAAAGACAGTATATTATGTAGTGATAACAACTGGATAGTGAAAAGCTATACATATCCCGCTGATGTCAGCAACTATAAATGGATGTCAGACAAGCATATATTATCACCATTGGTATCAATGCAGACAAGCAAAAATGGCAAGTTTCATTATGAAGAGAATGTATATGGGAATAAAAATGGCATTCCTTATATTAGAAGTAAGCGTTATGGCAGAGACAAGAATAATTATCGAGAAGAATATTTCATAAGTAAAACCGATGATTTTGGGAATCCTCTGGAGATAACACAAGACGGAAGAACATCCATCTTGCTATGGGGGCATTATGGACAAAGGCAGATTGCAAGATTCGACAATGTTACCTATCATAGGATGCAAATCTTACTGGGCACAGCACCTGAGACATTTTCTAGACTTCCATTGAACCAATTGAATTATCAGAAAATATTGGGAGTGAGAAGAAAAATACCAACGATGCAGTCTACAATATATCAATATGATGGCAATATGCAACTTCGTTCGCTAACAGACATCTCTGGCTTCACCAATTATTTCAAGTACGACTTCTTAGGACGATTAAGGGAAAAGTATTTCTTTAATGGGAACAAACAGATCTTAGAGTCATACGATTATCATTATCAAAAATAGCAAAGACTTATGATAGACAATATTTCATACAGAATTGCCCTGATTTTATTCTTGTATATGCTGAGCCACAAGATGGTTCTGGCAGGCAATACCTTGGACCCTATTGATGCGCAACCAGTTTGGAACTTTAGCAAAACTGACTCTGCTAGTGCGACATTAAGCTATGTCATGGGGGCATCTTCAAACAACAATAATAAAATAAAAATACACATTGACGAAGTTCAACGCCTTACACTTTATTGTAGAAACTTTACATATAAGCCAGGAGTTAATGGCAAGAAATTAGGCAATAACGATTATCAACTGATTCTTAATCTAGTTCAGGAATCAAAGGGAGATGCTGAATATCCTTATTCTTATAGCATACCTTTTGGTTTCAAGCAATCTGGTGACGCCGTGATATGCAACAACAAATGTACAATAGACTTGATAGAGGGTGATTACACTATAAGCTATCTAGGATTCTTGGGATTCTTGAAGGAGCCTGACGAACCCATTCACTTCTTTAGCCCTCCCTTTATGACGATCAACAACATTTCTACAATTGTGTTAACTTGTTCTGCTGGCGACATAAAGGAGGATACGACTTCTTTTACTCCAGCATACCCATCTGTGCACTCAGCAGACACAACACCTTGCATATCACACAAAAACAATTCCAATGAAAATTACGTCGTGTCTATAAAAAATAGGGTACAAGATAGATTAATAGGAGATAAAGTAATAACATATTTTGATGGATTTGGCAGACCTATAGAAACTGTAAATTGTAATGCCAGCCCTAACAAAAACAACTGGGCAGCTTATACGGAGTACAACTGTTTTAATAAGCCTATCAAAGAATGGCTAAATGGAGTTGTATCTCAAGATGCTGCTGGTAATTTTGTAATCAAAGAAAATGTAGAGGCAGCTTCGGTAAGTAGTAACAATGATGCAGAACCATATTCAGTATTTGAGTACGAGGCGTCGCCTTTGATGCGAGAAGCAGCAATATCTGGTCCCGGAGAAGACTGGCACAGTCGAGGAAAGAAGAAAATCATTCAGCATCTCACAAATACACAGAACAATCCTGATAGTCAAGTTTGGCATTTGTCTGTATTGGACAAGACAGGACTTGATTGCACCATCAAGGCAAACGGTTTATATCAGACAGGAACATTGAAGGGTGTTTTTACTAAAGACGAAGACGATTGCATGTCTATAGAATTTAAAGACAGGCAAGGAAATGTTGTGCTTTCTAGGCAATTTGACAATGAGGGAGGACGTGTTGACACATACTATGTCTATGATGATTATGGACTTTTGAGAGCTGTGCTTCCTGCAATGGTTTCAACATCAATAACAAATGGAGAGATTGATGAAGACCGAATCAATCTTTATGCCTATCTCTACCAATATGATTCCAAAGACAGGCTTGTCGCTAAAAAATTACCCGGCGTTGAATGGAAAACTTTTGAATATGATAATTTTGATCGCTTAGTTTCTGAGCAAGATGGTGTCCAGCGCAAGGATGGAGAAAAGACTTTCCATCTTTACGATGTACATGGTCGTGAGTGCTTAACAGGAATCGCAACAGCAAAAACTGACTTGAAAAATTCCACAGTCATTTACGATGGAAAGAATGAATTTACTAATGGTTATCAATGCTCTACAAGTGCTTGTTCTGGAATTATGTCCGTATTAAAGACCTTTTATTATGATAATTACGATTTTGCCAAAGGCTGTGACTTACCTGTAAGAAGCCTCACCTTGAGTGGCTCTAAGATACCCCAAGGAAAGTTGGTTGGCATGAAAGCTTTGCGTTTGAAAAAGGAATTCTTTCCTTTTGAATATGATACACATATATACCTCAGTTCGGGATAAGAAATAGTGCCTAAAAAAGTTGGTAATCTCCGATATTTTTTGTATCTTTGTAGTTGAAATCCAATTAGTTACAAACATAAAAAGATATCATTATGGAGATTACCAAGGA
>NZ_CDRSSE010000063.1:0-17102 GCF_977051555.1 Segatella sp. | reverse complement strand
GAATGGCATCCAAAATAGGAACCGCCGTATGCGGAACCGCACGTACGGTGGTGTGGGAGGTCGGTAAGTGTGAAAATAGGAGGCAAATGCCTTTTGTGATTAGCATTTACCTCCTACCCGATTTTCTTGCTCAAAAGTTTGTATTATCAAAGATTATTCGTATCTTTGCAGCACGAGAACCCGCCAAGCCTCTCAACGATGCTCAAATGTGCGGGTCGTTTTTGCTTTTATAATTCGAGCATGTCGAAGTACATGGCTCTCGTGTGCTTGTTGTCATCGTTCCTATCTGAATCAAAACGATAAATATTCATCCTAAAAGTGCATTATATGTTAGGTTCCACTTTTTATTGAATTCACGTTATTGGTCTTGCCATATTCATATCCTCCTATTATTTTGATGTTTGTATATTTCTGTGACCTTCATTAGATGTATATCGCTTATTGCTTAAATAGGTCATCCATCGTAATCTCGCTCTGTATCATGCCGTATTGGGCATTTTTTGTCACACCATAGGTCGTAACGAAGGTGAGGTGCAGAGCCTTGCTGGTACCTGTGGTTTCTCTGAACAATTCCCGGCGATAGATGATGTGCTCCAGATAGGAGGGAGTAATCTCGAAGGGCTTCATCGAAAACTTCATCTCACATAGGTTGATGGTCTGGTCTCGGCGGTCGATTACCAAATCTATCTGGGCACCTTCTCGCTTCTTGCCCTCAGAATCCACGCTGGCAGGTGCAGACCATGAGCAGATGGATGACTGAACCCCCTCAATGCCTAGGGCACGCTTGATTTGCCTGATATGATGCAGACATACCTGCTCGAAAGCGTAGCCGCACCAGGCACGGTGACTTGGCGAATCAATGGTGTCGGTCCAGAAAGTTTCGTCCATGCCAGTGGAGTTCTTGATGTAGCGCAGGTGGAACAGGGAGAAGAGGTCGGTGAGCTGATATACTGCATCTCGCTGTTTCTTGTTGATGGGGTAGTAGCGGCGGATGAAATCGCAATTGCAGAGATCGTCCAACACCTCTGATAGTCCGCCATTGTCTGGAATATTGCATTCGCGGATGATTTCCTGTCGGGTTAATCCCTTGGCTTTTTGGGAAAGTGTCTCTACAACCTTGCGATAGTTTCTGCTATCCTTGAAAAGCGAACGGAACAGAAAGTCGAACTCTCTTCTCAGTTCGCCGTTCTCCTCGAAAAACAGTTTGTTGATGTTTTGAGCCAGGCTTAAATGGGGCTTGAGCATATTCAGGTAGTAGGGGGTACCGCCCAGCATCATATAGCATTCTACGATCTGATGGCGGTTGAATACGATATGGTTATTCTGTAGAAATTCCTCAGTTTCCCCCAATGAAAATGGGGCAAGATAGATGCTGCGGGTTACCCGGTTGTGCAGTCCTCCCTTGTCTCCCAGCAGTTTGTTGACCATCCATGAGGTGGCTGAGCCGCATACCACGAGCATAAGGTTCTGGTCTGAAGCCCATTGGTTCCAGAAGAGTTCGATGGCGCTGATGAAATTGGAGCGTGGGGTGTCGAACCAAGGCAGCTCATCGATGAAAACCACTTTTCGTCTGTCACCGAGAGAAGTCAGATAATCTTTTAGCTGGAAGAATGCTTCCAGCCATGTCTGAGGGGTTCTTCGTTTGACGCCAGAGTATGACTCCAGGGTCATCTTGAAGTTGAAGAGCTGGTCTTTCTTGTTAGCCTGATAAGCTCCGGTAAAATAGAAATCGAACTTCTCTTTGAAGAATTGTTTTACCAGAAAAGTCTTGCCGATGCGTCGTCTTCCATAGACAGCTACGAATTCCGGTTTGTTGGATTCATAGCAATCCTGCAACGTTTTCTGCTCTTCCTTGCGTCCTATTATTTTTTGTAGCATAATGGTAAAGTCTTATTTTATGATAACAATTAGCCCTAAGGCTCTGATAATTGGCTACAAAGATAATATTTTTATTTGAATACTGCAAAGGTTTTTAGATAAAAATATGCTTGAACTAGGGCGGTAACTCGATTTTTTAGGTAGTTACCGCCCCATTTCAAGCATATTTTGTTGAATTGCGGTTCTATTTTTGCAGTGATATATTGTTAATAATCAGAAAAATGCTTGTTTTCTGAAATATTATCTGTATCTTTGTACATTAATTATTAAGAGTAAGATTATGGCTTCAAAGAGATATCCTTTGGGAATACAAACGTTCTCCGAAATCGTGAAGGGGAATTACTTCTATGCTGACAAGACGGCTATCGTCTATCAGTTGGCTCATTATGCCAAGTTTCATTTTCTGAGTCGCCCACGTCGATTCGGAAAATCCTTGTTTGTATCTACCCTCCAGGCTTACTTCGAGGGTAAGAAAGAACTGTTCAAGGGACTTGCCATCGAACAGATGGAGAAGGAGTGGACAGCATATCCCGTCATCCACCTGGATCTGAGCTGCGGTAAGTATTATAGTTTGGAAAATACTAAAATCATATTAAATAATATACTTAAAGTTGAAGAGCAGAAATATGGAATAGAAGTTCCAGAATCTGAGCGTGAAGGCTTTGGGGCTCGCTTTAGGGATATTTTGCTTGCTGCTACCGCTCAAACAGGGAAGCAAGCTGTTGTTCTCATCGACGAGTATGATGCCCCAATGCATGATTCTGTAAGTGACGAAGAATTGCAGAAGACCATCCGCAACATTATGAGAGATTTCTTCAGCCCATTGAAACAGCAAGAGGGAAACATCCGCTTTGTATTCATCACAGGCATCTCCAAGTTTAGCCAGCTCAGCATCTTTAGCGAGTTGAACAATCTCAAGATTCTCACGTTGAAGGATGAATACAGTAGCTGTTGTGGTATTACCAAGAGTGAATTGACTCAGTATTTCCGTGAGGGTATCGAGGAGATGGCTGAGCATAATGGACTCACTTATGAGGAGACCTTAGAGCAACTCAAGCAGCATTATGATGGCTACCACTTCAGTATCAATAGCGAGGATATCTTCAATCCTTACAGCATTATCAATGCTTTGGATGATAAGGAGTTTAATAGCTATTGGTTTACATCTGGTACACCTACGTTCTTGATAGAACTGATGCAGCAGAAGAATTTGGATATGCTCAATTTGGATGATTTGTGGATACAGGCTTCACGTTTTGATACACCTACGGAAAGACTCGCTGATCCTATTCCTGTCCTTTTCCAAAGTGGCTACCTTACCATTAAAGGATATGAGCGAAGGGGAAAATTGTATCATCTCTGTTTCCCAAATCTAGAAGTAAGACAAGGCTTTTCTGATAGTCTCGTCAGGTATTATACTGCGCAAGACATGAACAGATATGATGCCATTATGTATGCTTATTCCAAGAATGTGCTCGTCAATGACGACATGGGAGCCTTTATGCCTCACTTGAAGGCATTCTATGATAAGTTTCCATATACGATTATCAACAATAATGAGCGTCACTATCAAGCCGTAATGTTCACCATCTTCACCATGCTTGGCGAAGATGTGAAGGTGGAGCATACCACTTCGGATGGAAGACTAGACCTTGTGCTCAAGACGGATAAGAGTATCTTTATCTTTGAGTTAAAATATAAGAAGTCTGCCGACATCGCTATGGCGCAAATCAGCGACAAGGACTATGTCAAGGCTTTTGCTGATGATGGGCGGAAGGTTGTGAAAGTGGGTATTAACTTCTCGGAAAACCAGCGAAGTATAGAGGATTGGGTGATAGAATAAATGAAATAGAAGAAAGTTGGTGACCTTCATCAGGTGTATGTCACCACACTATATAGATAAAAATATGCTTGAAATGGGGCGGTAACTACCTAAAAAACGAGTTACCGCCCCATTTCAAGCATATTTTGTTCTATTTTACAGTCACGGAACTTAGATAATCACTGCTGTTCCGCTGCATGTTACCATCAGCATGGAGCCGCTTTTTCCTACGGTTTCGTAATCCAGGTCGATGCCTACGATGGCGTTGCAGCCCAGGGATGCGGCACGGTCGGCCATCTCTCTGAGGGCTGTATCCTTAGCCTCTCGGAGCGTACTTTCATAAGAACCGCTTCTGCCACCGATTACATCACGAACACTGGCAAAGAAATCTTTCACAAAGTTGGTACCGATGATGGTTTCGCCAGTTACTACGCCACGATATTCACGGATAGGGTGGCCTTCTATTGTTGGAGTCGTACTTAAAATCATAATCTTTTCCTTTCTTTTTTATGTTATTATCAATGTTATTTATAGCTTAGACGATAAAAGATTGCAAAAGGTTGCAGGAAATCCAAAAATAATTGCTATTTTTGCATCGGAAATATAAATATTAATAGGTTATATGAACAAGAGATTGATGTTTTCGGCAGTGCTCGTGATGGCGCTGCTTTCGGCAAACGCTCAGAAAAGGGCGTTTACCATCGAAGATTTGTACAAGGTGAAGGGCGTTTCTTCGGTGAGCCTTTCGCCTGATGGTAAGACGGTTTGCTATACCGCCAGTTCTTCTGACTTGAAAAACCAGAAGTCTGGCTCCGATATCTACATCATGAATGCGGATGGTTCTCATGTCAAGGCTCTTACCGAGAATGGAAAGAGCAGTTCTGCCGTGTGGAGCAAGGATGGAAAGAGTATCTTCTTTACTAATTATGAGAAAGGGACGGCTCAAATCTTTCGCATGGATCTGACTACCTGCGAGACGGAACAGGTAACTGATTATGAGTTGGGTATCGGTAGTCCTGTCATCTCTCCGGATGAGCGATACATTGCCTTTACTGCAGAAGTATATCCCGACCTGGGCGCTGATGCCAAGGCTAACAAGGCCCGAATGGAGAAGAAAGAGCAGGGACCTGTGCAGGCACATATTGCCGACAAGTTGCTCTACCGTCATTGGACGAGCTATAGTGATGGAAGATGCAATCATCTTATCCTTTTCGATACACAGACGAAGACTTACAAGGATCTGACTCCGGGCAATTATTCGCTTATATTCGTGGTTGGGGGTGGAATCACCTATCAATTCTCTCCTGACAGCAAGGAAATCTGTTTCGTATCTAATCATGATGAGCATCAGGAGGCTAGCACCAATGCCGACCTGTGGACGGTATCTGTGAATGGGGGAGAACCGGTCTGCATTACGAAGGAGAACAAGGCTTGGGATGGTACTCCAGCCTATTCGCCTGACGGCAAGTATATCGCTTACCGCTTGCAGCAAGTGCCTGGATACGAGTCTGATCGCTTCCGTCTTGCCATCTACGACCGGGCTGCGAAGAAATCTACCATCCTGACAGAGAAGTTTGACAACTGGGTAGATGATTACAAATGGGCTCCCGACAGCAAGAGCATCTTCTTCCTCGGTCAGGTACAGGGTGCTCAGCCGCTCTACAAGCTCGATATTGCCAAAAAGACCATTTCGCCGGTATTGACGGGCAAGGCTATCTCGGAGTTTGATTTCGACAATAAGGGAATGGTATATTATACCTATAGCACGACAGGCAAACCATCGGCTCTTTATCGCCAGCAGATGAAGAAGTGGAATGGAACTCCTGTAGCTAGCGGCAAGGAACAACAGATTACCTTCCTCAACCAGCAGTTGGAGGATGAGGTGGATATCCGTCCATCTGAGAGCATCTGGGTAGATGGCGCAGGTGGTGACAAGGTACAGGTATTCATCGTGAAGCCACACAACTTTGATGCCAGCAAGAAATATCCGCTTATCATCAATATACATGGCGGTCCGCAAATGCAATGGATGAATTCCTTCCGTGGCGACTGGCAGGTTTATCCTGCTGCCGGTTATGTGGTGGCTTATCCTAACCCTCACGGTTCTACGGGATATGGTCAGGCCTTCACCCGTGCCATCTCTGGCGACTGGGGCGGAAAGGTATTCGAGGATGTAATGAAGGTTACCGATAAGCTGGCAACCCTGGAATATGTTGACTCCACCAGGATGGGAGCGATGGGATGGTCGTATGGCGGCTACATGATGAACTGGCTGCAGGGACATACCAAGCGATTCAAGTGTCTGGCTTCCATGATGGGCGTATATGACTTGCGCTCTATGTGGGGCAGTACTGAGGAAGTATGGTTCCCTAACTTTGAGTTGGAGGGGCAGCCTTACAATTCCGATCTCTACGAGAAGTGGTCGCCATCCTCATACATCAAGAACTTCTCAACGCCAACTCTGGTGATGACGGGCGAGCTGGACTATCGTGTACCTTATACCCAGAGCTTGCAGTATTTCACAGCCTTGCAGACCCTGAACATTCCTTCGCGACTGATAGTCTTGAAGTATGATGGTCACTGGCCAAGCAACCTGAAGTCGATGCCGCTTTATTACAATGCGCACCTCGACTGGTTCCATCGTTATCTCGGCGGTGCTCCTGCACCTTGGGATACAGAGAAAATGGTGAATAATGAGATAGAGTATTAAAATGCCCTATATATAATAAGGTGTAGAAAATCAAAATAAAAAAAACTCCATTCGCAATCAGATGCGGATGGAGCTTTTTTTCTGAAATTAAAAACTTACTTTGTTTCCTGTTCTTCCTGCATATCCAGATACTGGTTGTCCTTGTCGTAGAATTCGTACTGGAGGAACGCCAGTTTCTGTGAAGGAATCACATTGAAGCCGAAACCATACTTAAACTGCCATCTGCGCTTCAGGGAAATGAAGCCCTTGTTGATGAAGGCAGCCACGTAAGGATTCACATACAAAGTGAATTTCTTGACGCCGATCTTGTTGACTAGGCGGTCGATTTTTCTTTCCAACTGGTCGGTAAAGAGGATGCTAGACTTAATCTTGCCCGTACCGAAACAGGTAGGGCAGGTCTCATCTACATTCACATCCATAGCCGGACGTACACGCTGGCGCGTAATCTGCATCAGTCCGAACTTGCTCAATGGCAGGATGTTGTGCTTGGCACGGTCCTTCTGCATGTTCTTGCACATGCGCTCATAGAGCAACTGTCGGTCTTCGGCAAGGTTCATGTCGATGAAGTCGACAACAATGATACCTCCCATATCTCGGAGGCGCAATTGTCTTGCCAACTCATCGGCAGCGCCGAGGTTAACATCCAGTGCATTTGCTTCCTGACCTTTCTCACGAGTTCTGTTACCACTGTTTACATCGACAACATGCAAGGCCTCGGTGTGCTCGATGATGAGATAAGCACCGTGCTTGTAGTTAACAACACGACCAAAGCCAGCTTTAATCTGCTTGGTGATGCTGAAATTGTCGAAGATAGGCACCTTACCGGTGTAGAGCTTAACTATGCCCGCCTTTTCAGGGGCTATTAGAGAAACATAGTTCTTCACCTCGTTCATTACATCTTCGTTGTTCACGTAGATGTTCTCGTAAGATGGGTTAAACAAGTCACGCAAGAGAGCAACGGCTCTTCCGGTCTCCTCGAATGCAAGTTGCGGGCGCTGCTGGGTCTTCTGTACCTTGGCGATAGCATCCTCCCATCCCTTCACCAGGACTTTCAGCTCAGCATCGAGCTCAGCGACTTTCTTTCCTTCAGCCACAGTGCGGACGATAATACCGCAATTCTTTGGTTTGATGCTGTGAATGAGTTGTTTGAGTCGGGAGCGTTCTTCACCGCTTTTAATTTTCGACGAGACAGAAACTTTATCACCGAATGGCATGAGTACCAGGTATCGGCCCGCGAATGAGATTTCGCCTGTGAGTCGAGGTCCCTTGGTAGAGATTGGTTCCTTTACGATTTGTACCAGCACTTCCTGTCCTGCTTTGAGTACATTCTGTATGCTGCCGTCCTTTTCCAATTCAGGCATTTTGCTGGCTTTAGAGAATGGGAAAAGTTTCTTTCTGTCGCTCTGTACTTGTTTAAGGTACTTCTGGTAGGAATTAAAATGACTTCCTAGGTCAAGATAATGAAGAAAGGCGTCGCGTTCATAACCTACATCCACGAAGCAGGCGTTAAGACCCGGCATCAGTTTTTTTACCTTTGCGATGTAGATGTTGCCCACAGAGAACGATGCCTCACGAGGTTCGTTCTGGTATTCCACCAGCTGCTTGTCCTCCATGAGTGCGATAGAGATGTCTTTCTGTTGGACATCAATTACAACTTCGCTTGTCATATCTTCAATAATCTTTTAACTTTAAATTAATACAAAAAAAGGGTATGTCATTCCATATCTGAACTGACACACCCCCCCTCAGTCACGAACTGACCGAGAGCTAAAGTAGACTAGCTACAATGCTAGCTTACTTGCTCTTATGTCTGTTCTTACGTAATCTCTTTTTACGCTTGTGAGTAGCCATCTTGTGGCCCTTCTTTTTCTTTCCGTTTGGCATGATTTTAAAATTTTAAAATATTGTTATTATAAAAAATGATATTTCTCTCTTCCTGTCCAGCAGTATTACTGAGCGTTCTGCATCTCCTCAACGAAGCTCTTTGATGGCTTGAAGCTTGGCAAGTCGTGAGCTGGGATGGTGATGGTTGTATTCTTTGAGATGTTACGAGCAGTCTTAGCAGCACGATGCTTGATGTTGAAGCTGCCGAAGCCACGCAAGTATACATTGTCCTTCTTTTCGATGAGGCACTTCTTAACCTCTTCCATAAAAGCCTCTACTACAGTACCTACTTCTTTCTTAGGCATACCAGTAGCGATAGCTACCTCATTAATGATATCTGCTTTGGTCATTTCTTTATTTTTTACTAATTTTACTTGTTAATCTTTATTTCGGTGTGCAAAGATACAAGTTTTTTATGATATAACAAAATACTTAAGGTTTTTTTTGCAAAAATAATGCTCTAAGTATTTGCATATAAGGTTTTTATTGCGTATTTTTGCACCAAAATAGAGAAATTATGAGATTTAAGAGATATTTTTTGGCTTTAATGATTGTAGCCTTTCATGCATTGTCTTTGATGGCTGGTGAGGTTTGGACGGCGAAAAATGTACCGATTCCTTTCCTCAAGGATTCTACGCAATATGTTTCCGATCCGGATGGATATGTAGACAAGGCACAGAAGGATTCGGCCAACTTCTATCTTCAGAAACTGAAGTTGGAGTGTGGTGTGCAGAATGTGCTCATCATTGTGGGAAAGGTTGACAACCAGGATGCCTTCCGCATGGCGCAGGATGTGGGCAACCAATATGGTATCGGTTACAAGAAGAGCCGGAGAGGACTGGTTATCGTCATCGCGGTGGAGGACCATAAATACTTTATTGCTCCAGGAAGTGGACTGGAGGGTGAGTTGACTGATGTGGACTGTGATGATATTGCCCGGGCTTGCATCGTGAAGTACATGCGAGAAGATAATCCGGGCGAGGCGGTAGCATCTGTGAGCCGTGCTATATATAATAAGGTGAAAAGTGGACGGACGGGAATAGCGGATGTTGATGAAGGTTCGGTTAATGACGAAGAGGACTGGTTTCTGGTCATTATCCTGTTCCTTATCTTCTTCGGTATTCCTATCTGTCTGTTTATCAGGTATATTCTGGAGATGCTCGGTATTGTGAAGCCAAGACCGAAGAGCAATCAGAGAAATCAGTCTCGTAGGAGAAACAACGATGATGACTGGATACCTCCTTTCTTTATGGGAGGTGGCGGTTCTTCCGGGGGTGGTTTCTCGGGTGGTTCTTTTGGCGGAGGCACCTTTAGCGGCGGTGGCTCTGGCGGAGGATGGTAATGGTCGATTATAGTTAATAGTTTATAGTTAATAGTTTATAGTAAATAATTAATTAATAATAATGACAATGGAACAGACAATGAATTCAAACATGCAACCGGCAAAGAGAAGAATAAAGAAAAGTTGGATCATCCTGGGCATCGTAGTTGTGCTGGTACTATGGATGTTCAGTGGTTATAACGGATTGGTAGAGAAACAGGAGTTGGCTACCACAGAGTTGGCTAATGTTCAGACTCAGTATCAGCGTCGTGCAGACATGATGCCACAGTTGGCAAAGATAGTAAAGGCTTATGCCAAGCATGAGAAAGAAACCTTCGCCGAGGTAACCAAGGCTCGTGCTGCTGTAGGTCAGGTAAAGCTGGATGCCAATAATCTAACTGAGGCTAGCCTGAAGAAATATGCTGCTGCACAAGGTGAGTTGGCGAATGCATTCTCCAAACTGATGGTAGTAGCCGAGAAATATCCTGAGTTGAAAGCCAGCGAGAACTTCAAGGCTCTTCAGGTTCAGGAAGAGGGTACGGAAAACCGTATCAGCGAGGCACGCCGCAAGTATAATGAAGCCGTTCAGAACTATAACCAGACGGTTAGAAAAATGCCAAGTGCCCTTATCGCCGGCCTCTTCAATTTCAATGTGATGCCTAAGTTTGAGGCAGCAGCAGGAGCTGAGAAGGCGCCAGACTTGGATATCTAATTTAGAATTGATCATTAAGAATCCTGTTTTTCAACGGGATTAATAGATTTGTTATCTAGTCAATGGGAACGAGAAGTGTCCCATTGGCTAGATTTTCTGTTTTATGCGCTTTCAATTTGAAAGTAACTTAATATTTTATATATATTTTGTATTTCAGATGTTTTTTATTTCAGAAATTCTTTGTATCTTTGCACGCAATTTAAGAAATATGGTAGAAATACCGCAAACATTGAAATTTCAATAAGGTAAATTACAAATATGAAACAAACAAAGATTGTCGCTTCCATCAGTGATCGTAGATGTGATCAGGATTTTATCCGAAAACTGTTTTTCGCCGGTATGAACGTTGTTCGTATGAATACTGCTCATGCCACAGAAGAGGGTATACGCACCATCGTAAAGAATGTAAGAGCCGTGTCTCCACATATTGGTATTATGATTGATACCAAAGGTCCTGAGGTGCGAACTACAGGTGTGAAGGAACCTATCCACTACAATGTAGGTGATGTAGTGAAAATCTTTGGACGTCCGGAAATGGAGTCTTCTCATGATATTGTGAATGTGAGCTATCCTGACATCGCAGCCGATGTTAAGGTAGGTGATGATTTGCTCTTCGATGATGGTGAACTCGATATGAAGATTATCGACAGCCTGGGTCCTATGCTGGTTGCTGAGGTTCAGAACGAAGGTGTGCTCGGTGCTCACAAGAGCGTGAATGTGCCAGGAGAACATATCGACCTGCCTGCACTGACAGAGAAAGACCGCCGGAATATTGAACTCGCTATCGAACTGGATATTGATTTCATCGCTCACTCTTTTGTGCGCAATGCTGCCGATGTGAAGGCTGTTCAGGATATTTTGGATGCTCACAACAGTGATATCAAGATTATCTCAAAGATTGAAAATCAGGAAGGTGTTGATAATATTGATGAGATTATTGATGCCTGCTATGGTATCATGATTGCCCGTGGTGACTTGGGTATCGAGGTGCCAATCGAGAGAATTCCTGGCATCCAGCGCCGCATCATCTCTAAGTGTGTGAAGGCGCAGAAACCGGTTATCGTGGCAACACAGATGTTGCATACCATGATCAAGAATCCACGTCCTACCCGTGCGGAGGTAACCGATATTGCCAATGCTATCTTCTATCGCACCGATGCACTGATGCTTTCTGGTGAAACAGCAAGTGGTAAGTATCCTGTTGAGGCAGTGCAGACCATGGCCCGTATTGCTGAGCAGGCAGAGAAGGATAAGTCTCCACTGAATGATATTAATCCAATGGAAGACGGTAAGATTGACCAGAAACTCTTCCTGGCCCATGCTGCCATCGAGGCTACAAAGAAGTTGGGTGTAGCCGGTATCATCACTGATGGTGAAACCGGTCAGACCGCACGCGACCTGGCAGCCTTCCGTGGTCCTAATCCGGTATTGGCTATCTGCTACAAGGAGAAACTTCAGCGCTGGTTGAATTTGAGCTATGGTATTATTCCAATCCATCAGAAGGATCAGGTTTCTACCAAGGCTATGTTTACTGCTGCGGTACGTATGCTTCGCCAGAAAGGCTACTTAGGCGAGGAGGATAAGATTGCTTATCTAAGTGGTAGCTTTGGAGAGGGTGGAGGCACAACCTTCGTTGAGATTAATAAAGTGAAGAAGATTTTCGATAACAGTTATAGCTTTAATTTGCCATCAAATGGCATCGAAGATAAGTAAAAAAGGCTATTATTTCAAAAAAAAATAGACGTAAGTAGAATTATTGGTGCAAAAATTTGCAGTATTCAAAAAAATACCGTAATTTTGCACCAATATTTTAAAACGAAAATTTTAGAAAATGAAAAAACTCGTTAGTTCAGTTTTAGTCGCTTTGACTATGCTCTTAGTACTTGGCAGTTGTGGAAGTACTAAGAATGTAGCTTATTTCCAAAATGCAGATTCTATCAGCTTGGCTGCTTCAAGAATGCTTTATGAAGCCAAGATTATGCCTAAGGACGAACTTACAATTACAGTAATTACAACAGATCCAAAGGCTGCCATGCCTTTCAACCTCTCTGTCTCTCAAACATTGGGTACAGGCGGACAGCTGAGTTATGGTAGTGGTTCCCTGCAAGGATATTTGGTTGATAATGATGGTAATATTGAGTTTCCTGTTGTTGGAACCTTGCATGTCGGTGGTTTGACCAAGAAGCAGGCTGAAGATCTCATCAAGAATAAGGTGAAGCCTTATCTGGCAGAAAAAGAAAATCCTATTGTTACGGTTCGCATGGGCAGTTACCATGTATCTGTATTAGGTGAAGTAGAAAAGCCAGGAATTATTTATGCTCCACAGGAGAAGATGAGTATTCTTGAAGCTTTGGCACAGTGTGGCGACTTAACCATCTATGGTAAGCGTGACAATGTATTATTGATTCGTCAGGATGCAGCAGGAGAGAAGCATACTTATCGTATGAACTTGAATGATGCAAATATTATTAATTCACCATTCTATTATCTGCAGCAGAATGATATTATCTATGTAGAACCAAATAAGGTGAAAGCTCAAAACTCATCTATCGGTTCATCTACTACATTGTGGTTCTCTGCCGTTGGTACATTGATTTCTATCGCATCATTGATTGTCAATATCTTGCGATAGCAGGTAATAGAAGAGAGTAAAATCAGAATACTACAAAAATAATAATATATGTGTGGCATTGTAGGATATTTAGGTAAGGGTGAGGCTTATCCTGCCCTTATCAAAGGTTTAAAGCGCCTGGAATATCGTGGATACGATAGTGCAGGCGTGGCTCTTATCAGTAATGATGGTGCTTTGAACGTTTACAAAGCAAAGGGTAAGGTGGCAGATCTTGAAGCGTTCTGCTCTGATAAGGATATTTCGGGACATGTGGGTATTGCTCATACTCGTTGGGCTACCCATGGAGAGCCTTCAGCTGTAAATGCTCACCCGCATTATTCCTCTAGCAAGAACCTTGCCATGATTCATAATGGAATCATAGAAAACTATGCCGGTATCAAGAAGAATCTCATTGCTAAGGGAGTAGAGTTTAAGAGCGAGACGGATACTGAGGTTCTCGTTCAGCTGATTGAATATATTCAGATAAAGAAAAATCTCGACTTGCTGACTGCCGTTCAGGTGGCTCTCCGTCAGGTAATCGGAGCCTACGCTATCGCTATTCTTGATAAGCGTAACCCTAATCAGATCATTGCTGCCCGTAAGCAGAGTCCGTTGGTTGTAGGTATCGGTAAGGATGGAGAGTTTTATCTCGGTTCTGATGCCAGTCCTATCATCGAATATACTGATAAGGTGGTTTATCTGGAGGATGGTAACATCGCTGTGATGCGCCTCGGTGAGGAATTGCAGGTGGTGAACATCCAGAACGTTAAACTCAACCCTGAGGTACAGACCGTAGACATTGATCTCGGTCAGATTGAGAAGGGTGGTTTCCCTCACTTTATGCTGAAGGAAATCTTCGAACAGCCAGAGTGCTTGCGCAACTGTATGCGTGGCCGTGTGGTTAGCCGCACAGTGGAAACCCGCGTAATGACTGATGGCGACGATACTACCAGCAAGAAGGAGACAGAGATGGGTGTCGTGCTCAGCTCCATTACCGACCATCGCCAGCAGCTTCTCAATGCCAAGCGAATCATCATCGTGGCTTGTGGTACATCATGGCATGCCGGACTTATCGGCAAGCAGATGATGGAGAACTATTGCCGTATACCGGTAGAAGTAGAATATGCATCTGAATTCCGTTACCGTAATCCTGTGGTAACGAAGGATGATGTCGTTATCGCCATTTCCCAAAGTGGTGAAACCGCTGATACCCTGGCTGCCATTAAGCTTGCCAAGGAGAGTGGTGCGTTTATCTATGGTATCTGTAACTCGATAGGTTCTTCCATTGCCCGAGAAACAGATACTGGTACCTATATTCACGTAGGTCCTGAGATCGGTGTAGCCTCTACCAAGGCGTTCACCGGTCAGGTTACCGTTCTCATCCTGCTGGCGCTTGCTATCGGAAAGGAGAAAGGAACCATCTGCGAGAGCGAATATCAGAAGATTACAGAACAGCTTTGGAACATTCCTGCCAAGATGAAGGAAGTTTTGAAGCTCAACAATAAGATAGCTGACTTGAGCCGTACGTTTACATACGCTCGTAATTTCATCTATCTGGGCCGTGGATTCCAGTATCCAGTGGCTCTTGAAGGTGCATTGAAGTTGAAGGAGATTAGCTATATTCACGCTGAAGGTTATCCTGCAGCGGAGATGAAGCATGGACCTATCGCGTTGATAGACAGCGATATGCCAGTGGTTGTCATTGCTACCCATAACTTCATGTATGAGAAGATTTTGTCGAATATCCAGGAGATTAAAGCCCGTCAGGGTCGCGTTATTGCCATTGTCAGCAAGGGCGATGAAATCATCTCCAAAATTGCCGACGAAGTGATTGAACTTCCTGAGACCTTGGAGTGCCTGGAGCCATTATTGGCTACTATTCCTTTGCAGCTCTTGGCTTACCATGTAGCTGTATGTAAGGGCAAGGACGTTGACCAACCTAGAAACTTGGCCAAGTCAGTTACTGTAGAATAATATATAAAGGGATTCGTCATTTCTTGACGTTTCCCTTTTTTTGGAGGGGTATCCCTCGGATAGGTATATTCAAATTTAACTAATTAAGATAAGGATAATAGAGAGATGGAACCATTGAAACATGAGTGTGGTGTGGCAATGATCAGATTGCTCAAGCCACTGGAGTATTACCAGCAGAAGTATGGTACTTGGATGTACGCACTCAACAAACTCTATCTGATGATGGAGAAGCAGCACAACCGTGGCCAGGAAGGTGCTGGTATGGCTTGTGTCAAACTGGGCGGAAAGCCTGGTCATGAGTATATGTTCCGTGAGCGTGCAGAGGGCAAGAACGCCGTGACTGAGATTTTCGGTAAGGCGAATGCCAACTTCAAAAGCCTGACTCCCGAGCAGCTTGCCGATGCTAAGTTTGCCAAAGAGGAACTGCCTTTCGCAGGCGAACTCTACATGGGACACCTGCGCTACAGTACCACAGGAAAGAGTGGCATTCAGTATGTGCACCCATTCCTGCGCCGCAATAACTGGAAGGCGAAGAACCTCTGCCTTTGCGGCAACTTCAACATGACCAACGTAGATGAAATCTTCCAGGAACTGACCAAGCAGGGGCAGAGTCCACGCATCTACAGCGATACCTATATCATGCTTGAACTGATGGGCCACCGTCTGGACAGAGAGGTGGAGCGCAACTTCGTGGCAGCAAAGGCGATGGAGATGCAGAACACCGACATCACCAACTACATCGAAGACCACGTGAAGATGAGCAACGTGCTCAAGACCACGATGAAGAACTTCGACGGCGGTTATGTGGTTTGTGGTATCACCGGTTCGGGTGAGATGTTCTCCATGCGCGACCCTTGGGGTATCCGTCCTGCGTTCTACTATAAGAACGATGAAATCGTGGTACTGGCCAGCGAGCGCCCTGTGCTCCAAACTACCTTCGACCTGGAGGCTGAGGAAGTGCAGGAACTGATGCCGGGCATGGCGCTTCTCGTGAAGAAGAACGGTGAATGCACCATCGAGCGCATCATGGAGCAGAAGGGCGATTCAGCCTGCTCATTCGAGCGCATCTACTTCAGTCGTGGTTCCGACAAGGATATCTATAAGGAGCGTAAGCAGTTGGGCGAGCAGTTGACCCAGCCTATCCTGAAGGCTGTGGATTATGATGTAGACCACACCGTGTTCAGCTATATCCCGAACACTGCCGAGGTGGCTTACTATGGCATGTTGAGCGGTTTCAAGAAGTATCTTAATGAGACCAAGATTGAGCAGATTGCAAACCTCGACCATGTTCCATCAAAAGAAGAATTATACGAAATCCTCGGCGACTTTGTCCGCTCAGAAAAGATAGCATGGAAGGATATCAAACTCCGTACCTTCATCACCGAGGGCAATAGTCGTAACGACCTGGCGAGCCATGTGTATGATGTAACCTACGGAAGCATCGAGCCGAATGTGGATAATCTTGTCATTATCGATGATAGTATCGTGCGTGGTACTACCCTGAAGGAGAGTATTCTCCGCATCCTCGACCGTCTGCATCCTAAGAAGATTGTGGTCGTATCCAGTGCCCCTCAAATCCGCTATCCGGATTATTACGGCATCGATATGGCAAGACTGGAAGAGTTCTGCGTGTTCCGTGCAGCTATCCAGTTGCTGAAAGAACGTAAGATGGATGATCTAATTGAGCAGACCTACGAGGCATGCAAGGTAGAACTGACCAAGCCGAAGGAGGAGCAGATCAATCCGGTACGTGCCATCTACAAGCCATTCAGCACCGAGGAAATCAACGAGAAGATTGTAGAGATGCTTCGCCCGGAGGGCATGACTACTCCTATCCAGCTCGTGTTCCAGAGCATCGAGGGCTTGCGCGAGGCGATTCCAAACCACAAGGGCGATTGGTATTTCACCGGTCATTATCCAACCCCAGGCGGCACGAAACTCTGCAACCAGTCGTTTGTGAACTATATCGAAAACGTTTATCATCAGTAAGAAAATAAAAGAATCAAATGTCAGATATGAAAAAAGTAACCTTAGTTTTGAGCGATGGAACCAAGTTCCATGGTAAATCTTTTGGATATGACGCTCCTGTAGCGGGCGAGGTTGTGTTCAACACAGCCATGATGGGATATCCAGAGAGTTTGACCGACCCTTCTTACGCCGGTCAGTTGATGACACTTACATTCCCTCTCG
>NZ_CDRSSE010000062.1:0-17817 GCF_977051555.1 Segatella sp. | reverse complement strand
GTTCTTTCGTTGCGCGTATAGGTTCTATCTATGATACAGTGAGAACTATTTGTTATCTTTCAGATAAAGGCGATGGCCCTTTAGGATGGAATGATTTGAATAACTAGAACAATTAATTTTTAGAATATGATGAATTTATCTACATTGAAAACTCTGTTTTTGACAACAGTATTTATGTTGTTTGGGTGCTTGGCAATCCAAGCGGCTGATGATGGCTTGATTACCAAACAAATAACAATCAAGTTGGATGAGGCAGGTACTTTACCTACTAGGATTGGTAGTAGCAAGAAGTATCAGATTACCAATTTAAAGATTGTTGGTGAAGTTAATAGTACGGATTGGCGTTTTATCCGTGAGATGGCTGGTCGTGATTATAATAGAAACGAAACTGGTGGAAATCTATCTATATTAGATTTGTCTGATGCTAAAATTGTATTAGGTGGATCTTCGTATGTTGATCGTGGGTTTAACGATAATGATAAGTTGGGCAATTATGCTTTTGAAGGTTGCAGTGGTTTGACTAGCTTGACCATCCCTTCCAGTGTTATTTCGATAGGCAATTATGCTTTTGAAGGTTGCAGTGGTTTGACTAGCTTGATCATCCCTTCCAGTGTTACTTCGATAGGTTATTCTGCTTTTGAAGGTTGCAGTGGTTTGACTAGCTTGATCATCCCTTCCAGTGTTACTTCGATAGGTGAATCAGCTTTTAGAGGTTGCAGTGGTTTGACTAGCTTGATCATCCTTTCCAGTGTTACTTCGATAGGTTATTCAACTTTTAGAGGTTGCAGTGGTTTGACTAGCTTGACCATCCCTTCCAGTGTTATTTCGATAGGCAATTATGCTTTTGAAGGTTGCAGTGGTTTGACTAGCTTGACCATTCCTTCCAGTATTACTTCGATAGGTTATTCAGCTTTTAGTGGTTGCAGTGGTTTGACTAGCTTGACCATCCCTTCCAGTGTTACTAGGATAGATGAACTAGCCTTCTATGGTTGCAGTGGCTTAACTTCCATTTATGTATATCCGGAAAAAGTACCAATACTGGGGACAGGTATATTTTCTAGATGTAACGCAAAGAATTGTACGGTTTATGTACCAACAGGAACTTATGATGATTATTGGTTGTCAGAATTTGGCTATTTCGAGAATATAGTAGAGTTCGATGCAACTGGCATTGATAAGGTAACAACCTCTACCGATGCCAAGGAACTCTCTCGCTATTCTGTAAATGGTCAGCGATTGTCTGCTCCAGCCAAGGGCTTGAACATCGTGAAGTATAGTGATGGTAGTGTGAAGAAAGTTGTTGTTCAATAAATGACAACAAGCATCTCTGTGATGCTATATGGGAGCACTGTGGCCTACTAGGTGCTCTGTCGCATAGATTCCGTAGGCAGGTGAAGACCTATTTTAAACTAACCCTAAAAAGCGAAGACAATGAAAACGTCAACGTGGATTAAGGTACTTTTGTTGGTGGCCTTAATGCTGTTATTCAGTTTGAAGGCTTACTAACAGAAGCTTTCATTGGGGCACGAGCAATCGTGCCCCTTTTTCATTTCATCCTCAGTGCAAGCAAGTTTTAAATCATTATCTTACTGACCGTAATTTAGATTAGATCAATGATGCAGCAAACTTGCTACTTCATCTGGCAATATCACCTTGCAAGGCTGAGGACCAGGTAGGGGCTTTTCTCTTAGGAAAAGGAGGTATATTACATTCTTTCCCTGGGCGAATGGGGCGAGAGATACCTTTCTCTTCAGCTTTTCCAAGAGCCGGTCGGCATAATCAGCGGCTGTCCATTTACATTCTCCTACAAGTATTGTGTTCTTGTCAAAGAGGTCTTCTGCAACAACATCAAATTCAAGTTCCTCGTTGCCGACAGGGGTTTTCTTTCCTTCTTCAAAGATGGGAACCTTCCCCCACCAGCGTGAGGCTTCACCCCATGTGTGACCTTCTATGTCGCTACCACAGACAGCCATCTGGCACAGTCTTTCCCAAACCTCGGCAACATGACCGTTGAATCCGTCATTGATGAATTTCCTTGCGATATTTCCACGCCCCAAGGCAATCATAGACTTGTTTGGCTCGATGAATCTGTAGTAGAACGCCATGAATGGGTCATCTATCCGATAAAGAACCTTCTTTGTCTTCAGCGGATTTTCGCCAAATGGTACTTCCTTTCTGAGGAAAGCCATTTCTGTCAAGATTTTCATCGGTTTGGCAAGTTCTGCCGTAGTCTTGCCAAGAGCATCGGAAATGCTGGAATACTTCTGCTTTCCACTGCCCACTGCAAGCATGATTGACGAATAGGGCGCAATGTCTGATACCTCGTCCATAAACAGACGGGTAGGCTCGTCATAGAGATTCCCCATTTCGTCTAATATCAGTTCCTGGACGGCTTCTTCCAAAGAGCCGAATCTTTCTCGTTGGCTCCAGTACTGGGGCACACCTCCCCATATAGAGTACTCTTCCACAAGTTCCTTGGCTGAGGTGTTGATGATTTCTTGCCACCAAGGCAACCTAACAGGACGCAGGGTGAAAATGCGGTCAGCTCTGCCATAAAGAGGTTCTGAGCCTAGTAAGAGTCCGTGCATCATTCTCTGCGAAGAGCCGCAGATGATGATGTTGCAGCGCAATTCATTTACTCCGGTAATACGCCTATCGAGGATTCGTTGTAGAGTAGAAGGTAAGGCTGGATCTTTCTGAACTAGATATGGGAACTCGTCCAAGACAAGTGTTGCGTTTTCCTTGCAACGGTAGTTGAAAGCCATGATGATGTCTTCCCAAGAAGAATACACAGGGCTGTCGAAGCCCGGATATTCCGTGCCTATGGTGCGTGCCAACAGACTTAGCTGGGTAGTTTTCTCGCTTAGGTTGGCTTCAAAGTAAATGTCTCCATCTTTCAACACTCTTCTGATGAGAGTTGATTTTCCAAGTCTCCTTCGTCCGTATATCACGATGAAGTTTGACGCTTTAGACTCCAAAGCTGTCTGTAAAACAGCTTGTTCCCTGATTCTATCTACGAATTTCATAATTAGTGATTTTAGAATTACTAATTGCGAAATTACTAAAAAATAATGAAGAGATTGTACTTTGTTACATATTTATATGGAAAATTACGTATATTTAATAATTGCTGTAAGCTGATAGCTCTTTAATATTGTTTGAAGACATCAAAAGAATGTCTGTCAACATTTATAATAAAAAAGAGCGGAAGGACAGCTGGGGTTAACAGAGTTAACAGTTAACAGCTGATTTTCCGCTCTTTCTTCTATAAATTTGCAAAAGTCTACTACGCTAACCCCCTAAAAAATGGGGTTAGCGTAGTGAACTTTTTGAGTATGCTGAATGCAATCTTACCACAACTCCTTAGGGGACAGGTCTTTATCCTTCCTGCCCATCAGGTAGTAATCGGCAAGAAACTGGAGGTTTGCCTGGGTAATCTTCAAGCCTTCTTCCTTTACATACTGGCTTGTAAAGATGTTGGCGTCAGGAATCAGGTTGTTTTCTATCAGTTTGCAGACAATTTCGTAAGGGAATGGGAGACCATTGCCGCTGATAATGCCGAAGCTGTCGGTCTCTGCACGCTCCTGAACATAGTATGGGTTCTCTGGCGATGCGATGCAATGAGCCAGACCGAAACTGATGTTGATGCCTGTGTATGGACTTCCGCTTAAGATGATGCCCTTCTCATATTTCTGAGGGAATCGGATGTCCTTTGGCAACTCGAACTCAATCTCCTTGAGGAATTCCTTCAGCGTCTTCACATCTTCCAGGAAGATGAACTTGTCTTCGTATCCCTTCGCCTTGAGCAGATTGTAGTCGTGAATCGCCTTCTCATGATCTACCTTTTCATATTGCTCAGTAGCCTTTTTCTTGAACTCCTCATCCTCCCAGAGCTTGTGGGTAGGCATGTTCCTGCAAATCTTGCTGAGCCATTCGTAAGAAGTGAGCGCCAGGAGATTGTTTCTGCTGGCGATGGTCATTTCCATCTGCACAGAATAGGCGAGCGGCTCGGTGAGGCCCTGAGGTGAGTTTGCCATCTGCTGGAGGGTAAACTGCAGGCGCTTCTGGTTGCCTATGTTGAAATAGCAGCCATAATGGAACCACGCCAAGGTGTCGCGACGGTGAATCTCATCCAACTCCTTGTTCTTCTCGATTTCCTCTTCGGTCGTTTCTGCGTTGCCCTCTATCTCAGGCATTTCGCTGAGATAAGTCAGAAGACGCTCGTTTTCAGGAGCTGTTTCATACTCTCTGTCGAGGATGTTGTAGGCAAGTTTGGCAGCCAGTTCCAGGGTTCCGAAGAGGAAAGGAACGGCTTCCTGTACGAAGCTGCTCTGTTGGTAATGGTGCCAGAGCAGGAACTTCACATCAGCGATGTTGATTTCCTCAGGGTCGTAAGCCGGGTCATCTTCGTTGAGCGGACTCTTGATGAATTCGCTTTCTTTCTCATAGAAAGGAATGTAGGTGCCGTAGCGCTGCTTGCATTCTTCCGTGAAAGTCTTCCAGATGCCTGTGCCCGAAATCACATCTTCGAAATAACCGGCAATGCTGAGTGCCAACTGCTTGGCGTCATCCATATTCTTGAAGTTATGGGTGTAGCACGCCTCGTCAAGAGCGTGGTATATTTCGTTGGCGAGTTCTGTATAATACAGATCTGTTTCGTCTGCTTTTTCGTATGGATGCAAAGCAATCCATTCTTGGGTGAAAATAACTTTTTTCATATATTTCAAGTTTTCTTGGTTATCTGTTTGTTGTAACTTTCATGCAAAGGTAATAAAATATTGCAGAAATCTGCAAGAAACTCACATTTTTTTCGTATCTTTGCACCCGAATTTAGGCAATCTTAATAAATGCGTAGGATTGCCGCAAGCGTTTCGGAAGGATTTTGCACCCTAATTCATGGCTGGGAGGGTGAATTCGGCCTTCCATTTTGATTATAATGAATTAAGGTTAAAAAGATTTGAAGACATTTGAAGAATTAGGCGTGAGCGAGGAGATTCGCCGTGCCATCGAAGAGCTTGGATTTGAGAATCCAATGCCAGTTCAGGAAGAAGTAATCCCATATTTGCTTGGTAATAAGAACGACGTGATTGCGTTGGCTCAAACCGGTACGGGTAAGACAGCATCTTACGGTATTCCGGTTATCCAGAAAACTGATGCCAGCAGCAAGCAGACACAGGCTATCATCCTCAGTCCTACACGTGAGCTCTGCCTCCAGATAGCTGACGATTTAAACAGTTTTGCCAAGTACATCGACGGTTTGCATATTGCCGCAGTTTATGGCGGTACCGACATCGGAAGCCAGATTCGCACCCTGAAGCATGGTGTGCAGATTATCGTGGCTACCCCTGGCCGATTGCTCGATTTGATTAATCGTGGCGTGGCTCAGTTGGAGCATGTGAACAACGTGGTGCTTGATGAGGCTGACGAGATGCTGAACATGGGCTTCTCTGAGAGCATCAATTCTATCTTCGAGAACGTTCCTGAAGATAGAAACACCCTGCTCTTCTCGGCTACCATGAGCAAGGACATAGAGAAGATTGCTCTCAACTATCTGCACGACCACAAGGAAATCGTAGTGGGTTCGCGCAACGAGGGTGCTGAGCATGTAAACCACATTTACTATCTGGTAAATGCCAAGGACAAGTATCTCGCCCTGAAGCGCGTAGTGGATTTCTATCCACGCATCTTTGCGATTATCTTCTGCCGCACCAAGCTGGAGACTCAGGATATTGCGGATAAGCTCATCAAGGATGGTTATAATGCTGAGGCGCTGCACGGCGACTTGAGCCAGCAGCAGCGTGACCTCACCATGCAGAAGTTCCGCAACCATACCGTTCAGTTCCTGGTGGCTACCGATGTGGCTGCTCGTGGCTTGGACGTAGATGATCTGACTCACGTTATCAACTATGGTTTGCCTGATGATGTGGCAAGTTACACTCACCGAAGCGGTCGTACCGGTCGTGCCGGCAAGAAGGGAACATCCATCTCTATCATTCATACCAGAGAGAAGTTCAAGGTTCGCCAGATAGAGAAGCAGATTGGCAAGGACTTCGTGGACGGTGTTTTGCCAACCCCAGAGGAAATCTGCAAGAAGCAGCTCTTCAAGACCATGGACGACATCATGAAGACGGATGTGGATGAGGATCAGATTGAACCATACATGGCTGAAATCAACCGCCAGTTTGAGTACATCGACAAGGAGGACATCATCAAGAAGATGGTGACCATCACCTTCGGTAAGTTCCTCGATTACTATAAGAACGCTCCTGAGATTGTGAAGCCAGAAACCGGTAAGGGTTCACGTGGCGGCGAAGGTCGTGGAAGTCGTGGCGAAGGCCGTGGCAAGGTTTCCAATGGTCGCAGAAAGCATGAGACAGAGGCTGGTTTCAAGAGACTGTTCATTAACCTGGGTAAGGCGGATGGTTTCTATCCGGGCGAAATCATGCAGTATCTGAACAAGCACGTGAAAGGTCGTCAGGAGGTGGGGCACATCGACCTGCTGAGTAAGTTTGCCTACATCGAGGTGCCTGAGGAGGATGCTAAGCGCGTGATGAAGGCTTTGAACGGTACTGAGTACAAGGGCAGAACCGTGAGATGTAACGATGCTGATGAGGAAGGTCATGGCAGAGCAGCCCGTGGCGGCCGCAGTTCTGAGGGCAGAGGCGGCCGTGGTTCTGAAAGAGGAGGTCGCAGCCGCAGAGGTTCTTCTGATGATGCAAGAGATTCTCGTGATTCTCGTGGAAAGGGCGGACGTGGAAGCCGTGGTGAATCTCGTGGCGGAAGAAAGTCTCGTTCTCAGGAGGATACAGGCGATTGGCGCCAGTTCTTCCAGAACAACGACAACGTGAAGTTCAAGGGCGAGGAGCCAAACTTCGAGGAAGAAGGCTGGGCTCGTCGCAGACCTAAGAAGAAGTAATTTAGGCAGCGATTTATAATAAGATGAAAGCCTGCATCGAATGGGATGATTCTCCCAGTTTGATGCAGGCTTTTGCTATTTTATAATGTATTCCTAATACCGCATGTAGACGATATTGCCAGTTGGCGCATTCTGTGATAGTACATATTTTAGCTGACATTCCAAGTTTTTTTTCATGAAATTCTAAACTTTTCTACAAAAGTTATTGTGTTTTCAAATATCTTTTGTAACTTTGGGGCGGATTTGGTGAAAACCATCTCCATTGAAATTTTAAATTATAAAGCTGTATTTTAGTTTGTAAAACGATACTCAATTAATGTTTTATTTCTTTAAAAAAACGAGTTATGAAGGAAAAATTTATTATATATTTATTGACTGGATCAACAAATAAGTCTAATTCTTGTTCAATATCAGAAATTGTTCCTGCTGTAGAAGAACTAGATTTGAAACGAGACCATTGTTTGCGTATAATTTTGGACACTCCATTAAATAAAGATGAATTGCACGGCTTGTTTTCTAAGCTCGAAAAAGTTTTTGAGGAAGTCCACAATGTAACAATACTCAATCCAATTATGCCTCTACCTTGTCCTGCGCCTTTGCAAGATTTTACGAGAAACTTTGCAGAGACTGATATAGTCTATTATTTAGAAGATAGTACAGGTAAGATAAAGCAAGGGCGTTATTTCTTTGAGTATAATTGATCTTAGGAGGAGTTATAAATGAGATTTATTGAATTTAATTTAAAATACCAAGGCTTTTGTATCGGACTTCATTATGATAATGAAGTCCTTAGCTTTTCTTTATGCAGTTACGAAAATGGAACTAAAAATGTTATAAAAAAGTTGGACTATGATAATATTGGAAATTACTCAGAAGGTTTGGGGCATCATGTGAAAGAAGAGTATCTTAAGGTTGATAGCTGTGAGAGTTATTTAGAAAATGAACAACTTTTGCTTGATGTCGGTGATTTTGATTATGAACCAGAAGATTTTACTCCACATGAAAGTTTAGCCTTTTCATGTGGGTTTATGTGTGTTTGCAAAAATGGAAAATATGGTTTTATAGATGAGAATGGTGTTATAATTTTTCCTTTAGTTTTTGATAATGCAACAAAGTTTGAAGATGGAGTTGCTACTGTATGGTATGGAAATCAGTGTAGTTCCATAAATACGAAGGGGGAATATGTCGCAGGTGAATCCTTAATAAAGTTAAACATTGATTTATTCAAGAAACTTAATTTAAAATACCAAAGTTTTTGCCTTATAAATAGAGGTAACAATATAATAGTTACTGATGAAGGCGTTATGGGGTTAATAGATAGTAACCAACTTGTTCTTTTTTCAGTGAATTACTTGATAGAAGATATACCTTCTATAGGAGTTTGTGTTAAAGATAAATCAAATACATTCCTTGGAATATATAAGTATTCTGGGGAATTGTTTGTTGGAAAAGAAGATTATGATGATTGTGGAGCTTTTTCCGAGAATTTTATTATTGTGAAACGAGATGAAAAATATGGTTATTTGAATCTTTCTTCTAATTATTTGATTCCTTGCGTCTTTGATAAGGCATATCCTTTTTCTAATGGCATAGCATGTGTTAAAAAAAATGGTCGTTATGGGTGTATTAATATGAAAGGAATAACAACTTTGTCATATCAATATGATAATCCTTTTTATTTTGAAGGAAATGTAGCAAGAGTAAAAGACCATGAAGGTTTCTATCATCTAATTGATAGAAAAGGAAAGGTGTTAACAGACAAAAAATATGTTTCTATGTATCCTTTCTGTAATGGATTTTCTATAGTAAAATGTAGTAATAGCGCTTTATCATATACCTTTATAGATTTAGAAGGAGAACAGTTGACAAAAGTCTTATTTTCTTCCGTTTCTGAATTTAAATATAATAGTTATTTGAATCGTGTAACTTCTCATGTGAAAAGAGGAACGAAATATGGTGGAGAATTGGATACGAATAAGCAAATCCAGTTCTCTTTTGTGTCACTGCTGTATGGAAAATGCATTTTCTCAATAGAGGAATATGATTGGGCAGGATCATATGATATGTATAATTTTCGTGTTTTAAAAGATCATAAAGTCGGTGTAGTAAATGTAAATGGAAATGTAAAACTTAAAGCGATTTATGATTCGATAAAAAATAGTGTAAATGATGGTCTTCATGTAGTAAAATACCAAGGTTTAGAAAATACGATTGATCCAAATTTCTTTTTTGCGGGAAAAATTTCTGCAAATTTGTATGATTACGGAATAGTATTGTTTGAATCAAAAAAAACTGAAAAGGAAAGGTATGCAGTTGTAAAAAAAGGAATGTGGGGTGTCGTAGATGAAAAAGATAAAGAAATCGTACCATTAGCTTTTGATTACGTTCAAGATTTTAAGCAGACTCCTTATTGGGGTTCTTTTAATAATTTCCGCAAGGATGTTAGAGATAGCAGGAAAAAATCCAACTTCCTAATTTTTGTGAAATCAGATAGAAAATATCTGTATAGTTTAATGACAGATGAGTTGTTGTTGTTTGACGATATACAAACACTTCCTTATGGGAATTGTGCTTTTGTTAAACAAAATGAGAAATGGACTGTTGTGGATGTGTTTGTTCAGGTTAAGTTGACAAATATTTTAGAGGTATGTATTTTGACGGATTTTATAAGTAAAATACGTATTGATAGTCAATGGTATATATTTTATAATGTGCTATCTTGTAATGTTTATAATACATTTATAGAAAGACCTATGAAGTTTTCTGAAATACGATCTTTTAGAATGGGATTGGCTGCAATAAAGATAGGTGATAAATGGGGATTTATTAATGATAGGGGAAGTATGCAAATTCAGGCAATTTATGATAAAGTTGACGATTTTGCTGTGGGTACAATTCCAACATGTACAACAGTATATTTAAATGGGGAAATTAAGGTTATAGACACCAAAGGAGATGAAATAAGATCTACTCGCCCAAGAAATTATAGGAATCGATCTACTTACGAACGTTATGGAGGTTCGTATGCTCAAGATGAAATGGGATATTCTGATGATGATATAGACACTATCTTTGATGGAGATCCAAGTGCATATTGGAATATAGATTAATATTGTAAATAATGGAAGATGAGAATAAACATAATAGACTTTGTGACAAGTCTAAGGAAGAACTTGTGGCTATTATTCTAAGAAAGGATGATGTTCACAATAGGCTTTATCGTACCAATAAATTTTTGAAAAGAAAGGTAGAAGAGTTGGAATTAAAGGTCCAAGAGTTAAAGCTGAAATTAGAATTATATGAGGATTATTCTCAAAATGTAGAGTCTGACGAAATGTGATTGATATGGATCATCCATTCTTTAAGATGCTTCTTTTGATGCAATAATCATATTTTGCGGTAAAAATATAGCAATTTCTTTGGTAAATTGCGGTGTTTTTACCGCAATTTTTGTATATTTGCAGCCGTAAACATCAAATAAGGCAAGAAATATGGAATTATTGAAGCAACTTTCTGACAATCTTATCAAGCGTACCGATACTCGATACCTACGATATATGTATCATCAGATTCCTTGGTCGAATCGGATGACGGCTCTTGTTGGACCTCGTGGAGTCGGCAAGACAACACTTCTTTTGCAGTATATCAAATTGAATCTTCAGATGAAAGACACACTCTACGTGAGTGCAGAATCCATCTATTTCGCTAATCATACTCTCTTTGAAACTGCAATGAAGTTTAGCCAACTTGGAGGCAAGCATCTTTTTATCGATGAAATACATAAATATAAGGGTTGGGCTACAGAACTTAAAATGATATACGATAATCTGCCAACCTTGCAAGTGGTATTTACCGGTTCTTCTGTGCTTGATATTTATAAAGGTACAGCAGATTTAAGTCGCCGGGTATTGGTCTTTACGATGCAAGGTTTGTCTTTTCGTGAATACATCGGTATGGAAAAGGGCATAGACATTCCTGTCTCTACATTGGAACAAATCGTAAACAATGAAGTTGTGTTGCCTGAGGAGATTGAGCATCCGTTGGCATTGTTTAATGAATATTTGCGCAAGGGCTACTATCCTTTTTCTAAGGATGAGGGCTATAGGATGCGACTGAATCAAGTGGTGAGTATGACTTTGGAGACGGATATACCACAATATGCCAATTATACGGTGATGGTGTCTAGAAAATTGAAGGAACTGATGCAGGTAATAGCTGATAGTGTGCCTTTCAAGCCAAACATGAGTACCATTGCTACAACTATCAAGGTAGATCGCAATAACCTGCCCGATTACTTCGAACTTATGGAGCGTGCAGGTTTGATAGCCCAACTTCACGAGTCCACAGGAGGTGTGCGTGGTTTGGGTAAGGTAGAAAAGGTGTATCTTGATAATACCAACCTCTCCTTTGCTCTCTCTTCTTCGGTGCCTGATATTGGCAATCAGCGAGAGACTTTCTTTTTTAATCAGATGCGTGTGAATCATGCTGTCTTCAATTCTCCAATTTCTGATTTTCTGATAGAAGACAAGACATTTGAAATTGGTGGTAAAAAGAAAGGTCAGAAGCAGATTTCTGAGGCTAAAGAAGGATATGTTGTGAAGGATGATATAGAGACAGGCATGGGCAATGTTATTCCTCTCTGGGCTTTTGGTATGAACTATTAGACAATTATAAGTAAATGAAGAAATCTATTCTTATCGCTTGTCTGGGACTGGTAAGTCTGGGCTTGCAAGCACAGAGCATTTCGCTCGCTGGTGAATGGAATGTGGAGTTGGGAAAGAGCGGTAGTGCTTTTGCCAAGAGTAAGCGTGCCTCGCAGGGTGAGATGAAGCGTGCCATTCTTCCCGGTACCATCGATACGAACCATCTGGGATTCGCTCCGAAAGATACGATGGAAACAACGCATCTTACGAGACTCTATGCCTATAAAGGAGCTGCTAGATATTCGAGAACCATCAATATTCCGAAGGACTGGAAGAAGAAGCCGGTAGAACTCTTCCTGGAACGTACCCGACCAACCTGGGTGTATGTGGATGGAGAACTGGTGGATTCCTGCAACTTCATCTCTACTCCCCAGCGCTATCTTCTGCCAAAGAAGGTGAAGCCGGGCAAGCATCTCCTGGAAATCGTGGTGGATAATGGAAGAGGTGTGCCTGATCAGGTTTACGGCTCCAGTCATGCTTATACAGAAGATACGCAGACCAACTGGAATGGAATTATCGGAAGGATAGAACTCCAGTTAGCCAGCTCTGTAGAGAGCAAATCTGCAGAAACTCTAACAGGAGCAATCCCTAGCCGTTCTGTAGCTTCTCCTTCCGCCCTTCAGATGCCTGATTTCGCCAAGGACTTCCATATCGAGGGCGCCCACTTCTTTGCCAATGGTCATAGGATATTTCTTCGTGGCAAGCACGATGCGGCTGTCTGGCCGCTGACGGGACATGTGGAAATGAGCGTGGAAGGCTGGATGAAATATCTCGGAACCTGCAAGGAGTATGGAATCAATCATGTGCGCTTTCATTCCTGGTGCCCGCCAGAGGCGGCTTTCGTGGCAGCGGACAGTCTGGGAATCTATCTCCAGCCGGAACTTCCTTTCTGGGGTTCTTTCGATAAGAAGGATGAAAGGTTGATGGCGTTTCTGCATCAGGAAGGCGAGAACATCCTCAGAGAATACGGTCATCATCCTTCTTTCAGAATGATGGCGCTGGGTAATGAACTCTGGGGCGATATTGACAAGATGAAGGAGTTTGTGGATGATTTCCGCAAGATTGCACCTGATAAATACTATACCTTCGGAAGCAATTACTATCTCGGTTATCAGGGAGTCAAAGAGGGAATGGATTATTTCACCACCTGCCGCATCGGGGGTGAGGGATGGGGCAAGTACAATACCCATACTCGTGGTTCCTTCTCCTTTGCCGATGCCTACGATGGAGGAATGATCAATCATTTCCATCCTAACTCTACGATGAACTTTGATGAGGCTTGTGATAAGGCAGGAATCCCTATCATCTCTCACGAAACAGGACAGTTTCAGACCTATCCTGATTATCGGGAAATGAAGAAATACACCGGAGTGCTTCATCCTTATAACTTCGAAGTGTTCCGCCGTCGCCTGGCTGCAGCCGGAATGCTTTCGCAGGCGGATGATTTCCACAAGGCTTCGGGCCTATGGAGCGTGAAACTCTATAAAGCTGATATAGAGATGGATTTGAGAACCCGGAATATGGCGGGATTCCAACTGCTCGATATTCAGGATTATCCCGGTCAGGGAAGTGCTTTCGTAGGCATCCTGGATGCATTTATGGAGAGCAAGGGAATCACCACGCCAGAGGAATGGCGCCAGTGGTGTTCGCCTGTAGTTCCTCTGCTGGAGGTGGAGAAGTTCTGCTTTGAGGATGGCGAGAAGATTCAGGCTAAGGTTAAGGTTGCCAACTATGGCGGTTCTTCGCTTTACGGAAAGAAACTGAAGTGGAAGATAGGCGATACTGAAGGCGTGATGAACATCTTTACTTATGATGAAGGGCTGATAGATGTGGGCGTCTTGGACGAGGAAATATCTGTAGATAAACCAACCAAGCTGCTTCTTACATTAAATATAGAAGGTACAGAAGCCAGAAACTCGTACGAGCTTTGGGCTTATCCGAAGAAGGCGTTGGAAAAGAAGGGCGTCATTATTGCCAAGGATTTGAATCAGGAAGTGGTGAAAGTCTTGGAAAAGGGCGGAAAGGTGCTTTGGATGCCTACGGCTTCCAGCCATTTCGTGGCTGCAGATGATACGCTTTCGCAGTCAAATAATGCCACACCTTATACTGTTGGCGGACTCTTTCAGACCGATTACTGGAACTATCGCATGTTCAAGACCATCTGCGAGAACAATAAGAAGAAGGTTTCTCCAGGAACCCTGGGTATTCTGACGAATCCGGAACATCCGATATTCAAGGGATTCCCAACGGAGATGCACACCAACTGGCAATGGTTTCCGGTTATTAAGGAATCGCATCCGCTGGTGCTCGACAACTTCGAGAAGAATTATCGCCCGATAGTTCAGGTGATAGATAATATCGAGCGGAATCATAAACTTGGCTTGGTGATGGAATGGAAGGTGGGAGCCGGAAAGCTCCTCGTCTGCATGAGCGATTTGGAGAAGGCTGCCAAATATCCAGAGGGTAGGGCTTTCTACGAGAGTGTAATTGATTACATGCGCTCTGCCGATTTCAATCCATCTTCTGAAATATCGCTGGATGAATTGAAGAAGAAACTTGCCGAAAAGCCTCGTCAGGTTTCATTGAAGGAACTGAATAATATCTCGCAATATTAGTCGTGAACCTGTTAATCGCTAATCTGCAAGATAAAACAAGTTGAAAATCAGTAAGATAGCAAGAATAGAAAGACAAAATAAAGCAAGAGCGGAAAGCCAAGAGTTAACAGGTTAACAGTTAACAGCTGATTTTCCGCTCTTTTTATATCATCCTGGGACTAATCTTTAGCCCAGGATAAATCATTCTATCATCTCTATTGATTCAGAGATAGGATTTACTTTGCATTAATCTCCTTTAAGAGTCTGTCTGCGTGTCCCCACTTGTCCATCAGGTAGAGCACATAGCGAATATCTACACCAATGCAGCGAGCCAGACGCTTGTCGAAGTTGATGTCAGAGCTGAGGCTATCCCAGTTGCCGTCGAAGGCAAGACCTATCAGCTCACCCTTGCCGTTGAACATAGGGCTACCAGAGTTGCCGCCGGTAATATCGTTGTTGGTGAGGAAGCAGAGCTGCATCTTGCCGCTTGTCTTGTCACGGTACTTGCCGAACGGATTGTCTGAAAGAAGTTCATGTTCGAGGAGTTCGTGCATGATAGGCTCAGCGTAATAATCGATTACCTTATCGCCCTGCTTCATCTTCTCAACGAGGCTCTCGGCTGTTGTATAGTAACCTGATGGCTTGCCGCCGAGGTCGAAACCGCCTACCTGACCGTAGCTCAATCGCATGGTGAAGTTGGCGTCGCTATAGTGAGGCATGTCCTCCTCCATACGGAGTTTGGCTGCACAGAGATACTTCTCCTGCTCGGCGATGCTGTCGTTGATGTTGCCCATCTGAGCAGCGAAATCACCATATACATCGTTCAAATCCATACCGAAGCTTACGCCTGGATCCTTCTCATATCCCTTCTTGTTGAAGTAGAGCTTGGCGCCCTTCTTCATGATGAGCGACTTCTCCCAGAGATAATCCACATACTTGGCGTAGTTGCCGCCAAACTCAGCATCGATGGTCTTGTAGAACTTAGGCAACCACTTGCTGTTTACGTGCTCCTTGTAGTTCTTCAAGAGGGTAGCGAGTACCTCCTTGTCGAGCGCCATATCCCATTCTGCAGAGTTATCTTCAAACTCATGATACTGTTTCTTCTTGTTCTTCTCAGGACCCTTCACTTCCATGTTGGTCTGGAGTTTGATGGCACGGGTAGAGAATTCTACGTTGCTTCTTCTGGTGAAAGACTCAGCGAAGTTAGTCCAGGCATACTTCACGTCTGCGCTCTCCTTGTAAAGCTTGGCAAGCTTGTCGAAATCTACCTTGTGGGCGAGGTCGTTGGCTGCCTTGGCTGTATCCTGCCAAGCACGGAGACGGGTTTCGTACTCACGCTTCAGATTCACGATGCCGATAGAGTCGATACACTTGTTCATACCGATGGCATTCTTCCAGTAGTTGGAAGAACTGGCGTACTTGCTGTCGTACTTGATGCGTACTGCCTCGTCGGCACGCATGTGCTTCTGCATCACCTCCTGCTTTACGCCACGAACCTGGGCACGAGGAGCATTTTCTGCATCGCGCATGGTCTGGATTCCGTAGCTTGAAAGATAGCGCTCTGTGCTGCCTGGGTAACCCATGGTCATCGCATAATCGCCATCCTTGTAACCCTGGAGAGAAACCTGTGCCCAACGCTTTGGATGATAAGGCACATTGTCCTTGCTGTAAGCAGCAGGACCATTGGTCTTAGGGTCGGCATAGATGCGGAATACAGAGAAGTCGCAGGTCTGGCGAGGCCACATCCAGTTGTCTGTATCGCCACCAAACTTACCCATAGACTTTGGTACGGTGAAAACCAGACGGAGGTCGGTGAAGTCGCGGTAAGTAGTTGCGTACCACCTGTTGCCCTCGTAGAAAGGCTGAACGGTGATGTGGAGGGTAGAATCGTTCTTCTTAGCCTCCTGGGTCATCTCGTTCTCCAGAGAATCGATGAGTTCATCGCGCTTCTTGTTGTCGAGTTTCTCGTATCCTAGGCTCATCACCTTATCGGTTACATCCTTCTGTTCAACCATAAAGCTGACGAACATATTCTCGTTAGGCAATTCCTCTGCGTAAGATTTTGCAAAGAAACCGTTGAGCATATAGTCGTGCTCCACGGTAGAGTGGCTTCTGATAGCCTCGAAACCGCAATGGTGGTTGGTAAATACCAAACCGTCAGGAGAAACGACTACGCCTGAGCAATAGCCAGAGAAATTAACCACAGCATTCTTCAAGGCATTCTCGCCGTTGTAGAGCTGGTCGTAAGTCATACTGAAGCCTTCGCGCTGCATCATCTCATACACAGCGTTTGGCAAGTTGTAAATCGTCCACATTCCCTCGTCAGCGTGAGCGGTATTGATTCCGCAGAACGCCATGATAGAGGCGATAAGGACCGTTGCTTTTTTCTTCATTACTTGTTTTTGTTTTCTATTTTTATTATGATGTTATTTATTCTTTTTCTCGTTCCATTCTTTCCAAGTCTTTGCCAGCTCAGTCATCCGGTATTGCTGGCGTGGGTGTCTTGGGGTGTTTGGGTATTTCATCTCCAAGGCTCCTTCGGCTAGGGCTGGGGTAATGTAATCCTTTCTAAATCTTGTCCTATTCTTTAATCCAAACAGGTTCATTATATCACCGATGGATAGATAATCTTTATTTATACGTATAATGAGTTCTTCTACTTGGGACGAACTTGGGACGAACTTGGGACAAGCTTGGGACGAACTTGGAACATTTTCTTCTCCTTCTTTATTTATGAAGTTGTTTTTCTGTCCACTTCCTGTTTGAGAATTTAAGTTCGGCTGCTCTTTCCAATCATCAGTCGGCCGGATATGTAAGTATCTGTTCTTGAGAATCCAACTATCTTTTAGGAGTAAGTTTCTGAAGAAACGAACCAGATAGATAGGAGAGTAATCAATGCCTTTCTGAATGTTGCGATAGTTGGCACGAACCAGAGCGTTGCGGAAATACCAGGAATGCTTGGCAAACATTTCGTTGTTCACTTCATATCCTAACGAACGGAGATATTGGATGGTGAAAATTGCCGTGGTTCGGGTGTTGCCCTCTCTGAAAGCGTGGATTTGCCAGATGCCTGAAATGAATTTGGCAATATGCTCAATCTTCTCATCATCCGTCAGACCTTTATATGAGAAGTTCTTCTCCTGCTCAATATCCCAATCCAAGGCTCTTCGCAAGTCTTCCCAATTCAGGTAGTTTACGGAATCTCCTTCGAGCACCCATTCTTTCTTGGAAATATCGTATTGGCGGATTTCTCCTGCGTGCTTGAATACTCCCTCGAATATTCTTCGATGCAGGGAAACATATCCGTTGGTATTGAAGGCAAAGGTCTTGCTGGCGAGAATCTTCGCGATGTTGGCTGAAACCTTATCTGCCTCTTCCTCGTCTTCATCCTTAGGTGTGCGAACCGTCTTGCTCTGATAGTAAGAGTCAATCAGTTTTCTGGTTTCATCCAGAGTGATTTCCCCTTCGATGTTTCGTTTAGCCACATCTATGAGATACGCCGATGGTTGCAGCCCATCTACAGCCTGCAATCCGATAGCCGTCTTCCAGTTCTCGGCACTTTCCTTCTGCGAAGGTTCTCCTTGTCGGAGATACTCATCGAAGG